>JAYTVL010000645.1:0-3044 GCA_043744075.1 Pirellula sp.
AATTCACCAACCAGACGAGCTGGTTGGGGTCTCAATCCAGGACTTACGTACAGTCGAAATACGAACACCGCATTCTGAAAACTGAAAACTGAAAACTAAAAACTGAATTCTGAATTCTGAATTCTGAAAACTTCACTACTCTCTTGTCAACGCTGCTTCGATGCGTTGCATAACTTTATGCTCACCTTGTGAGATGGCAGCCCAGCCAAGTAATCCGCCGCTGGACGTCGCTACCGTATGAATCTCTTTTACTAGCGCTTTCTTCAGTTCGTTCGCATCGTGCTCGGGCAAAGCCGCAACCAAGGCCTTAGCATACTTTTCCCAAGCATCAAACATCTCGGAAGTCGGCTTTGTTTCAAGCCACTTTTCAAGCAATTGGCCCGCCGGGCATTGCTTTGGAAAATGGGTAGAAGCTAGCATGTTGATCGTCGATCTTTCGGCTTCCTCGAGCGTTCCGTCGCCCCAAGCCACCGCTACCAATGGGAAAACCCGCAAAGCCGAGAATGTCTGCGGAGTCACCCCAAGATCGTGAACCGCCGCAAGAATCTTGGTGTCCTTAATTCCACTAATGCGTGAAAACTCAGCAATTGCGTTATCGAGCTCCTGGCGAGACTTAAGTTCAGCTAATAGTTTGGCGTCCAGATTTGCAAAAAATTGGTTTTCCAGCGCCGACCCGCGGTCATGCAAAGAATCTATATTGGACATCGTTTCGCCTATCCTAAAATGAGCAATTAAGGGAAAATAAGTGTCACGCTCAAAAGGATAGCCGGGGGGCGTTCACCTTAACACCCCCGACTCTTCGCTTCCTCCACATTCTCTCTTAATCTTTTCAATTCACTACACTAAATTCGAACTACTTTTATGTCTTTGGCCACCAATACACGTCGAACGATGTTCCAAAAAATCTGGGACAGCCACAACGTATTTGCGGAATCTGGCAAGCAAACGATGCTCTATGTTGATCTTCATTTGGTGCACGAGGTCACCAGCGCCCAAGCGTTCGAGGGTCTTCGATTGACAGGAAGAACCGTTCGTCGTCCAGAACGCACGATTGCGACTCCTGATCACAATGTCCCAACCAGTGACAGGATGTTGCCTATCGCCGATCCGATTGCACGGCAACAAGTGGACAAACTTCGAGAGAATTGCAAAGAGTTCGGAGTCCGGCTTTATGATTTGAATGACATTCACCAAGGAATTGTTCACATCATTGGCCCAGAACTTGGCTATACCCAGCCCGGAATGACGATTGTGTGCGGAGATTCTCACACTGCAACACATGGGGCTTTTGGCGCATTGGCCTTTGGCATTGGTACAAGTGAAGTCGAACACGTGTTGGCCACACAAACGCTTTTGCAGTACTTGCCAAAAACTTATGAGCTCCGTATCGATGGTCAGTTGGCAGCGGGAGTTACAGCCAAGGATTTGATCCTGTACCTCATCGGAAAACTAACCACATCGGGCGGTACCGGCTATGTGCTGGAATATACTGGGGAGGTTATCCGTCGATTGAGCATGGAGGAACGGATGACAGTTTGCAACATGTCCATTGAGGCAGGTGCCAGAGCGGGCATGATTGCCCCCGATCAGACTACATTCGATTATTTGAAAGGCAGGCCGTTTGCACCGAAGGATTTTGCGGCGGCCGAATCCCTTTGGCGACAATTGCCTTCAGACCCTGGCGCAACCTATGACCGGGTCAGTGTCTACCGTGGCCAAGATATCGAGCCGCAAGTCACCTGGGGAACCAACCCCGGCCAAGTTACGTCGATCAATTCTCCAGTTCCAAACCCAAGCGACCTCGGAGACGAGACGGAACGTAAATCAGCGGCGGGGTCGTTAGAATACATGGGGCTAACTGCAGGTGTTCCATTGACTAGTGTTTCCATCAATCGCGTTTTTATCGGATCCTGCACCAATGCCCGAATCGAGGACCTTCGAGCTGCAGCAAGCGTAGTAAAAGGTTACAAGGTCAGCGACAGAGTTTATGCGATGGTTGTTCCAGGAAGTGGCCAAGTCAAACGGCAAGCCGAATCGGAAGGCCTCGACAAAGTTTTCAAAGAGTCTGGTTTCGATTGGCGAGAAGCGGGCTGCAGCATGTGTTTGGCGATGAATCCTGATCGTTTAGAACCGGGCGAACGTTGCGCTTCTACCTCCAATCGCAATTTCGAAGGACGACAAGGCAAAGGAGGCCGTACGCATCTCGTGTCTCCAGCCATGGCCGCTGCCGCGGCTGTATCAGGCCATTTTGTAGACATTCGACAATGGGACTATCGAGCCTAGCTGGAAAAACAATATGCAACCATTCACAAAAGTAACCGGGATCGTCGCTGCGATGGACCGGGCCAACGTCGATACCGATCAAATAATCCCAAAGCAATTTCTAAAGCGAATTGAAAGGAGCGGGTTCGGTCAGTTTTTATTCTTCGATTGGCGATTCAATGAGGACGGGACACCCAATCCGAGCTTTGAGCTAAATCTTGCTCGCAATCGTGACGCTTCGATTCTGATTGCGAGACGCAATTTCGGGAGTGGATCGTCGCGCGAGCACGCTGTTTGGGCACTTGCCGACTATGGCTTGCGTTCCATCATTGCTCCCTCGTTTGCAGATATTTTTTACAATAACTGTTTTAAAAATGGCACGTTGCCCATTCAGTTGACGGAACAACAAATCGAGGAACTCTTTCAGCGTCATGCCGCAAAAGCTCAATTCACACTGACTGTCGATTTAGAGCAGTGCATCGTTGCTGACGGCCAAGGCTTTGTCGCCTCATTTGTCGTGGAGCCGTTTCGCCGACATTGCTTGCTCAATGGATTAGACGATATTAGCTTGACGCTAGAAAACGCGGATAAGATCACCGAGTATGAAGCGACTCACCCTGCGCTGTCCTAATTGTGGGCGTCGTATTCCGTGTACGTAACTTAGTCAGTGAAGGCGTCGATCACAACATGAGCCGTTGACTAATTTGCTACCTTTTGGCATGGGTTGATTCTAGGGTAGTGGATCTTGCCAAAGATCCGGAATCGCAAGGTTCTTTGACAAG
>JAYTVL010000646.1:0-10302 GCA_043744075.1 Pirellula sp.
CAAAGCGGAGGGCACGGGGATCGAACCCGCAACCCCTTACGGGGCACTTCATTTCCAATGAAGCCGCTAGCCATTCGCCTACCCTCCAGACAAACGTCACTCAGAAGCATATCCTACCTCAACGTCGTAGCAAGCCAAACCCGCATCTTTTTTCAGGATTCTTCCGTTTGGAGTGCGGAAATTCGCTTCTGCAAACCGTCACGAACGATTAGAAACCTTAATCTTTGCGAGACCAAAGGTAATTCCGAAGTCGCTTGACTGGTCGCTGCTTGGTGTCGGGTGCATTGGCTTCGTTGTTTAGCGCATTGGACTTCTGAATATCCTGACCCATTGATTTGGAAATCGCCATGCCCTTGTTGGTTGAGGTCGATACCAAGATTTTATGGTTATCCACTGAGGTATCTGACCATTGAATCAATCGACCAAGTGATGAATTTAGCATCGCAACGGCGGGACTGGAATCGCCATTTTGCAATGAAGCCTTCGCTAGAAATAACTCGGATCGCAGGTCGCGCCGCTCGCCATCATTCAAGAAGCTCGTTGAGAGCGAAACATCGTCCAACCACAGGCGTCCCTTTCCCTTGGCTTCAAATTGCAGGCGACAAAGGACTGCCTCATTCCCTTGGCTCGCTAGCTGAAATTCATTCGAAAGGTCGACACCGACGTTGCTCCAATTAGTCGAGTCCTTCAGCCGCTGAATTCGATTCGCGAAATCGCGAACCGCAATGGTTTCGAACCGTTCTGTTTTCGGATCAAACACTGACAGCGAAATCGTAACTTGTTGAGGCGCTTGTTCTGCAGCGGCTTGAAACGAAACGAATAGCCTTTTAGACTGCGTTAGCGCAAAGGGGTCGCTCTGAATCCACGCGATCGATGATGAGTTGTTAGACTCGATTTTGATTGACGATTTGCCGTCATTCGCTGATATCGAGTCTATATCAACTGTAGCATTGGGGTCGATGGAAGTTGTCCAACCGGACAAGCGTCCCCGTCGAATCGCGACGTTTTGTCCTTCAAAGCTAGGATTGCTCAGTGTGGAGACTCTCGCCTGTGGAATACTTAACCTGCTTATTGCTTGTTCGATCGATTGCAATGCCGCATCCAGCGCGTGAAACGTTTCGGTCTCTTGGCTATACCAATACATTGGCAAGGCCTCTTCTTCCAAGTCGATTCGAAGTACTTCACTCGCAGCAATCCTGAAGTGCCATTCCCGTGCTTCAATGTTGACTTCCAAACCAGTTATTAAGTCTGGTGAGTCTGACTCTATATTTGAAAACAATCGATATCTGGAGGGTAGAAGATCCCAAGCCAAATGAACGGACTCTGTTATAGCGCCTGCGTTTGAGACGAGCAAAGAACGGCCAGCATCCTTGGACGACCACACGCGGACTTTAGAATGGGTTCGAGAGTTGTTCCGATACGGTAACGAATTGGTATTGTTGAACTGGAAAGGATTGGCGACTCGCGCTAACCTTGCAAAAGAGCTATCGAATCGACCGATTGGCTTATCCATCGCAATGTGAATAGGATGTGGTGAATTGAAATGCCATTGGCCGGTAATCGCGGTATTTATTTGGCTAAGATCGCTTCCTGGTCGTCCGACGAGAATTGGCGAAATGAACGCTGGGGATTGGCCCGCCGATTCAGAGATATTCTCAGTTTCGATTGAAACCCATCTGGGTTTTGCCTTTAGTCTTTCGAGGAATCCGGTGATCGAATCCTTTCGCCATTGAGAATATGCGGCATGAAGGCGCTGAACAATGAATTGTTCTCTTTGAGTCATGTCCTCGGGTAAATTGCCTCCGATCGCGTTTGCGAATCGTTCTAGAATTGCTGTGTTCGTCTGGTCGATTGGGACGGACACATCGAGATGGGACGCATTCGTTGCCCTCAATGCAAACCCACAATAGTTTGGATGAGATCGATAACGAGTCTCAAACTCATCCAAGGCAATAGCAATCGCCTGTTGCACAATCGGCGAATGCGGATTGTAGAGATTGCCGAAGGGACCCGCGATCGATCGCGAGCTATCGCGAAGCTGTAACAAGTCCTTGTCGACTCCTTTTGCGATTGCTTCTTCAATCTCTCGAATCGGGCTATCCAATTCCAGCATGGGAACAAACTCGACTCCGTACCGTGACATGACACGAAACATAAGCTCCAAAATGTCTTTGCGTAACGGGTCACGGCCATCGCTGCTAAATGTACCGGTATCAAATCGTGCATTAGAACTGAGTTTGGAACATGGAAAGAGACTTCCACCCTCATTGTGTACAGTCATTGCGAGAGTTTCGTATCCGCTGGCTCTGCAATAATCTCCGACCTGCTTTGCAAAATGCAGAAAGAGTCGCCAATCGTCATAAACAGGCAATTTCTTTTCGCTGTTTCCTTTAGCTTCTGAACCGAATGTGTTTCTCAGATTTGCTGATTGAAGCTCGAGGATACAGCCGTTTTTGTGCGCAAGACTCTGACCGGTCATGGCCTTCGGTGACTCATTCCAGACGTCGACTGAGGATTTTGTAATTTGCAGTGTTTGGGTCGCGTTTAGGTTGGTAATCTCAAGCTTTGCGCTACGAGAGTTGGGCCAAAATAGAACTTCAAGCATTTCATCGCCCAATGCCGTCGATGGGTTGACGACACGATCGATGGAATGCGTGGAGGAGACTTCGAACAACTCGTTTGCCAGTAATCCTTCATGCGATTTTTGCTCGCGAGGTTCTATCGGTGAAATTGAAACTCGGTATGTAGCATTGTTGTTCGAAGAAAGCATCGCGAGACGATGCATTTCGCCAGGAACTAGCCCTGTAATGGTAGTTGTTGCAATGGCACTTGGTTCGATCTGCAGCGCCGCCTCGTTAGCGTCAAAACTTGAATCAAAGGAAAGTTCCCTTGGCATAATCGAAAACGACTTTGCGAAATCGAACAATGGAAAACGCTTCGAGCTAACCAGTTGTCCTGCCAGTAGGGAAGTCAGGGATTGATTCTCGAATGACTTCAAGGGAACATGAACTAGCGGCTTCCATTTTGATGCTAGATCTTCCTCGAGTGAGGAATGAGCGTTCGAAATACTTCTAGCTGGCGTGTTGTTGTAGACTACAAATTGCACCACACGCTCTATGCTTAAATGCCTAAAGATAATACCTGGCAAGATGCGTTTAGGTTCGAACTTGAGCCGAATTTCATAGACACCCTCCTCTTTTGGTGCCGATGCAAGTATGTCGTATGACTCGCCGTGTCCGCGTTCGTCCAAGGATATCGTCTTTGATTTCCGCACGACAACTTGTTCATCATGTAAACGAACAATTGAGAAATCAAGATTCCCTGGTGTTGAATTCCAAGGTAAGCCATAAGGTTGGATTTGAATATCCAGAGGTTCTTCGGAATTGTATACAAGGTGGTTCCGAGTGGTGACGACTCGCAATCGATCGCCAGGAACCCTATCAATAGAAAGTCGGCAATCATTGAAACCAAGTTCTTGCAGATCGGGATTGTCTCGCAAAGACTTGAGTGACCAGGCAAACTCTCTCGTGACTATCTTGGAGGTATCCGGATCTGCAATTTGAAGTTGCAATATTAGCCGGCTATTTGATTTTGCCTGAACTCGTATATCGCAGCCACCGAAGCGAGTTTGTTGATCGTCAAAAGTGAGTCGTCCTTTGGAGTCAGAGAGTAAGAAACTAGGATCGTTCGGGTCGATGCCAAGTTGCTGCGTGCCGAATAGCGTGCCGTTTTCTAATTCGATGGAGCCAACGTAACTGACTGGCTTCTGCCCTCCCCAAACGATTCTCAATTTCAAGTCGAGTGGCACAATCTCCGATTGCTGATTTGAAGAGTCGATGCGGGTTTGCTGGGCATGCGAATTGCTGGCAAGACACAATCCAAAACAATTCAAAAGGATGAAAAGGAAATACTGAAAATGAGATACGCAATTGCAAAATCGCAATACAAGGAAAGCAGCAATTGATTCTATAGCACGAATGAAGACGACCATGCGAGGAAGAATATCAATTTTAGCTGCGCAAGGCCTATGTCACTTTGAAATGCTGGTAATGTTTTGCGAGATCGATTTTAAGGGCGAGTTGTGATAGCATTGTGCTTAGCGGCAAGATTCCACGCATTGTTCCAATGTGGGGAGAGGCTCCTGCCGAGTGTTGGTTCGGCAGTCGATTCAACTGGTAACCAACGCGGCCTTGCAGCCAGTGACTATGCCCACGTGCAAATCACCGATCGGCTTCCTGGTACAACGTGAGAAGCTCGAAATGCACAAAAAAGGACAGGCACAGCGATTTGCGGGTCCGCTTTGAAATCGTTGAATCGTTTTTCGACGTTCCCTTTAAATCGAGTTCCAGCTTGCATCGACTTTAAACCGTGGGTCTTGGAAGCAAATCAGAATGACACGCCCATTTGAGCCGCGACGCACAAAAGACGGAACAAATTCGCAACGTCCGCCACGCCCGAACTACGAAATGATCCACTCGCCGACGCAATCAAAGTCGCTGAAGCTGTAAACGAGCGCCAGCGCTCATGTGTCAGCCCACGTTCGCCAAATGCCGCACTTGCAGCTTGCTCGCTAACTCACGCAACCTGTCGCGACTGGCTGCTAGAAATCTTCCTAGCAACCGACCACCTGTCAGCTTCGCCATCCGAACGCCCCAAGTCTCCGACGTACAACCAAGCCTCGCAAAAACATCCGCAACCTCCGATGAGATCGCAGCCTTACCATCGCGCAACATCCGTCCCGAGTACTCCACCAACATCAAATACTGACCCAACGAAAAGCCGCTACGCATTCCTTCTCGCAATGCACCTAGCCCTCGTCGGTCTTCAATAGGCACCAGCCACAGCTCATCCTCAAGACCACCACTAACTCGCGTTGCCGCAATACTACCAAGCTCCGCAGCCTGCAAATCCTTAGCCCGACCTGTCGAAACAACATGCTCTACCCGTGCCTTCACCGAAGTGTGCTCGCTCGCCTCGGGAGTCTCTGCAACTCCAGCCGCAACGGGATTCAAGTCGATGTAAGCACACACCGAAACAAGCGACTCTTCATCCAGGATCGCAATCGATTTGAATCGACCCTCAAAGAATGCCCCAGTGCATTCATCTTGTTTATTCGCAAGCCGAGCCAAAGGCTCCTTAAGACACTTCATGAACCAGCCAAGCGACGATAATCGTTTGCGAGCACCAGCCACCCAATCCACGTTCGTAACCCGCGCCGCAACGAGTTCCTTGGAAACCTTCATAGGCTTGCGATCCGAACCGCGTGGTGGAAACAGCCGAAACCAACGCTCAACCACTTCCAAGTCCGACCAACCGAGAGCAACCTCAGGATCGATACGCAGCAACAAGTGCAAATGGTTATCCATCAGACTGAACCCTCCGACGGAAACGGCAAAGATCTGATCAAGTTCCTTCAGCCGATTCTCGATCCAATCCTTACGCCCGGGCGCGGCCTCATTGCCAAGTAGATGAGCTTGACGAACGCAACGAGAAATGCAGTGGTACCAACGGCTGACGCTGGCATCAACAAGCCGAGAACGGGAGATAGTCACAGCAAAGCTCCTGAAAGAAGAATTGGTTTAGCCCGCAAAGCTTACCCAAAATGACGAAAGCGTCAATCGCTGTACCTGTGCTTTTTTGTTTTCCGCGATCGCAAAGCAATTCAAGTCCTTGCCATTGCATGAGCTCGAAACCTCATTGCAATCCCCTTGGCATGAAGTGCGCTTGACCACGCTTTTTGTCCTGGTACATCAATTCAGCAAAGCACCCATCGTCGAAAAAGAAATCTTGGTGCATTTCTACCTCGACAATTCGGATCGGGTCAACAATTGGGATCTTGTCGACAGTTCCGCATCGCAGATTCTTGGCGTCTATCTGCTTGATCACCCCAAGAAAGGAAAGATTCTCTACCAACTTGCCAAGTCCGATAACTTGTGGGAACAGAGAATTGCGGTTGTGGCGAACATGGCGTTGATCAAACAGGACCAGTATAAAGACATCCTGGCGATCTCAAAGCAACTCCTGACTCATCCTCATGACTTGATCCACAAAGCAACAGGTTGGATGCTGCGAGAAATGGGGGACCGCAATATGGATTTGCTCTGCGAATTCCTGGATGAACATGTGACGGAAATGCCACGCACCATGCTGCGATACTCTATCGAAAAATTTCCTAAGCCTCTTCGGGACTCGTACATGTTTCGCTCGGAAAACTGTGACATAGGCCGGCTTACGCTGGCATCAACAAGTCGAGAACGGGAGATAGTCACAGCAAAGCTCCTCTAAGAAGAATTGGATTAACCAGCAGAGCTTACCCAAAATGACGAAAGCGTCAATCGCTGTGCCTGTCCTTTTTTGTTTCCCTTTTTTGTTTCCTGTCTTTACCCGAAATGGCAATTCAAAATTTCATTTCACTTGCACATTTTCCAGAGACGTGGGCTCGGCTCTGAGGCGTTTTAACTTTTCTTCCCATTTGATGAGTTCATCGTTGTTATTTCTCTTTCGATTTAGCTCAACGAGAGACTGTGCGGCAGCTTGGAGGACTGGTCCTCGCCTTTTCGCTGGAATCCTTTCACTGTGAGTTTCAAGTTCACTGAAACCTTTCGTGAGGAGCGCTTCAGCTTCGTCCATTTTGTCCAAGCCCATCAGCGAGACACCTAGTCGACACCGTGCGTTTGAAGCATTCCAATTTGTCTGATCCGCTTCGCGAATTTCTAAGCACTTTCGAAGCAAAGCCACGGCCTCAACAAACTTTTTCTGACGCAAAAGGTTTTCCGAAATCAAGTCGATGGCGTCGGCCGTTCGTTGGTCGCTTTCTCCAAATCGTTGAGTAATTTCTATTAGATTCGATTGGTAGATGGGTTCCGATTTGTCATATTGCTTCATTCTGTCGTACATTCCTGCTAGCTGTAGTGGCATGCCGCGGAGCTTTGCGGGAATTCCATCGTGGCGTCTTAATGCAATATCAATTGCTGATTCGAGAGTTGAAATGCCAAGGCCTTGCATTCCTGCAAGAAAGTAGGACTCGGCCAGATTATTTTGAGAAGAGAGTGTATCGGGATGATCCATTCCCAACTTGTCCTTTCTTGCCGCAAGCGTCGCCTCTTCAAGCGGAATGGCAAGATCGTTCCTACCAGCGGCGGCATAAGCCGTCGCTAGGTTGTTTTGCAACGTGAGCGTGTTGGGATGACTATCTCCACGAACACGCTTAAACGACTTAAGAGTTGACTCAAATAGCTGTGTTGCGAGATCTAGCCTGTTTGCAGATTGATATGCGCTTGCGAGATTGCTCTGTGTTGTAAGTGTCGAGGGATGTTCATCTCCAAATTTTTCTTTTTGACACTTTAGAGTCATTTCAAAAAGAGGAATAGCAAGGTCCAATTTTCCAGCTTTCTTGTAGCAAAAGGCAAGATTATTCTGCGATCTGAGAGTGTCCGGATGAGCATCACCGAGTTTTGATCTTCGTACATTTAGCGTTGCTTCATACAACTGAATCGCTGTGTCGAGCTTTCCTGCCGATTCGTAGCCTCCAGCAAGATTGTTTTGCGAGCGAAGGGTTTTGGGGTGATCATCTCCTAGAGTAGCCTTGAGCGAATTAAGAGTCGCTTCACTAAGGGACAATGAAAGGCCGATTTTTCCGGCTGCATTGTACGCAGAGGCAAGACTGAATTGTGTCGTTAGGGTGGAGGGATGATCGTCGCCCAATTTCGACTTTTCACTCTTGAGAGTTGACTCGTATAGGCGAATCGCTAGGTCGAACCTCCCAGCGGCCAAGTATGCACCAGCAAGGTTTGACTGTGTGGTGAGCGTATCAGGATGCTCAAGTCCTAATTTCGACTTTTGCGATTCAAGTGTCGAATTGTAGAGCTGAAATGCAAGCTCAAGCTTGTTCGCTTGTAGGTAGGCCGAAGCCAGACAATTTTGAGTTACTAGTGTGTCGGGATGCTCACTACCAATAATAACCCGCTGGGATTTTAGCGTCGCTTCATGAAGAGAAATTGCAAGGTCCAACTTTCCTGAAGCAAAGTAGGCAGCAGCTAGGTTGTTTTGTGTTATTAGAGACTCGGGAGCGTTTTCTCCCGGTCTTACCTTTTGCAACTTGAGCGTTGACTCAAACAGCGAAATCGCCTGTTCGCATTTCCCGTCCGAGCAATACGAAGCAGCTAAATTGTTTTGCGAATTGAGTGTATCTGGATGCTCTTCTCCAAGTTCGCGACGCCGCAATTCTACTGCTCGATTTGCCGTGGACACTGCCTCCTTGGGAAGCCCAAGCCCAAGAAAAGAATTACACATCGCATTGAAAAGTGCAGCCTTGTTCAATGGTCCAAGGTTTTCTTGTTCATCAATCTCCTTTTCCGCGCGAATCAATGACTCATAGACCGTCAACAATTTCCCTTCTTGGTCTGGTGAAGTTTTTCGAAAGCTCTTCACCAAAAAATCGGTCACCGACTGTGCCTGCTCCTTTTCGGTCACCGCCAACTTCCTTGAATTTTCGGCCTCATTGCGAGCAATAAAAAGTTCGTCATTTCTCTTAGCCAAATCATCCTTTTGCATAGATATCTCGTTGATTTGCAACCCGATTGTTTCGTTCTTGATTTGCAATTCCCTTGCGTGTTCTCCCGCTAGATACGCAATGATGCCGGATGTCGCCAAACCAAGGAGAGCGCATGCAGTTGCGCCTGCAACCAAGGCTGGATGCCGCTTGATCCAGCGTTTTGCCCGGACTGAAAATGGCTCTGCATATGCCGTAACGGATTCGTCCGCTAGCCATTTTTCGATGTCTTCACCAAGTGCTCGTGCAGACTGATATCGGTCTCGATAAACAACAGACATGGCTTTCATGCATATCGCTTCTAGAGCTCTAGGCACAGACGGCCAATGCTTGCGAGGCAATTCCAATTCCCCTCGTCGAACTTTTTCCAGTGTTTCATGGAGATTGCCACCCGAGAACGGAGCCTTGCCTGTTAGCAGAGCATACAAGGTCGCGCCTAGCGAATAGACGTCAGTCGCTGCCCCCAATTCATCGATCTTGCCTTGTGCTTGCTCTGGGGACATATAGTTAGGCGTTCCAACGACTGAACCATCCACCGTTTGAGAGCCTGATCCACTTCGCAGTTGGACTGAGCGACCTTTTGAATCGCTATTGGTCACCTCTTGCGAGCCCACCGGCTTGGCTAGCCCCCAGTCGACGACAAGCGTTTCGCCGTAAGGCCCAAGTAGGATGTTGTCTGGCTTCAAATCGCGATGCAAAACATGACGGCTATGAGCGTATTCGATCGCTTGGCAAACATCGACGAAGCGGCCTAATTGATTCCGAAACGAAATTGCTTTGTGGCCATCTATCGGTGATTTCAGTTTGAGATCCTTGTGGAACGATGCGATCGCCGTCTTTAGGTTCTCCCCTTCGACGAATCGCATCGCGTAGTACGGGCGACCGTCACCATACGATCCAAGACCGTAAACAGGTACAATGCCGGGATGCTCCAATTGTCCTGTTATCTCAGCTTCTCGAATGAATCGTTCTTGGCTGACTGCGTCGTCTGCATGTGGAGTTAAAATCTCCTTAAACGCGACATTGCGATTTAACTCACGATCCAGAGCGACTGAAACCTTGCCCAATCCTCCCTCGGCATGCGGACGCAATACGATAAACCGATTATTCGGAGTTGCGTCACCTGACCTCTGAACTGTTGGCCACTGGTCTGGTGGATGTTTTTCTCCCGCTTCCTTAGGTAGCTCTTTATCTGGCCTGCCCCTCATAGGCAACTGGTTAACATCATCTCGGCGATCAGGAGGTAAACCCGCGATGGATGCCTGTATGTCAGAGTCCCCAATTCGGTCGAGGTCAGCTTTGATGGGTGGAACGGAACGTAGAGCGGCCAAGCTACGTTCCGGATCGTTACCATGTTGAAGCAAATGCTGTTCGACTAATGCGATAAGTAGCCCACGGACCGGCTCGCTGATCGCTTTCTGATCCACCAAAATACTGTCCAACGACTGCTGCTTGTTGAGCGTCCAAAGACTGAACGAGGCAACAAGTTGCTCCTTCGAAATGAAACCATTCTGAAGGGCCAATAACCCGAGCAACAGATGATGATGAGGCGGATTTTTCATTGGTTCACGATTCCAAATTTCGCATTTCAAATCCGAGTGATAGAACAGGTTGTGTCACAGCGACTACTTTTGAGTCAAATTCCAAATCGGGGAAAAACTCTCCGATGGCTCGTCGAGTTCCTTAACTGCTCGCGCGAGTAGTTTCTTACATGGCCTGTCTTGCGGATGGGTCTGTAGAAGTTCACCGAT
>JAYTVL010000647.1:0-40000 GCA_043744075.1 Pirellula sp.
GGAGTTAATCAGCACGGCATATTTGTAGGTATCTGCAATCGCCGAACCATGGAGCCTCTTGGGAGCAATCGTTCTCGAGGACTGTTGTGCAAAGAAGCCCTCAAGGCAACTTGTTCGCGCACGGCACTCGAACGGATCTTGGAGGAATTTGACAAACACCAGTTTGAAGCCTGCAACCTTGTCGTTGTGGACCGAGATGCTGGGTTTGCAATTCATCACGAAACGGAAAACGAAATCATCGAGATGCAAGCTGGGCTGAATATTATCGGAGGTCGAAATCTAAACGACCCTCGAGATGAACGTGTCCAACTAGCAAACCGGTTGCTGACTTTGCAAACGCTGGACTCACCTGTGAAGTTCCTTGCGGTTGCTAGCAAAGTGTTTGCTCGATCACCGACTCCGACTGGACGTGCCAATATGGTTTTGCGTGGTGCAGACTACGGAACCGTATCAAGTACGTTAATCGCATTAGGGGCAAAACCCCGCGATGCAATTTACCAGTATGCCGATGGTCCAGCCGATGAGGCGAGATATGAGGACTACTCGCCATTGCTCAGAGATATACTCAGTCGCGGCCTGCGTGAGGCACGTACGAAAGTTTCGATGGCAGAGTAGCCCAACGGTTAGCTTCCAACGAAAACAAAAGCCCTGCCTTGAATACAAGACAGGGCTTTTTTCTTTCTTGCATTTGTCTATCGGTGTCGGTCAGGCGTCGATCATAACTTGGGCAGGAAAGTATGCTGTCAAAACTGACGTCGGAATGTGATTTCGAAGAACTCCACCGTTGAGTCATTCGCTCTGCCAGATCTTCACCTCTTCGATCCAAAACCATTACTCCAGAGTGTAGCGTTAGTTAAGCAAGTACACGTCAACACCACATCCATCCCTTGCATTTTGCATTTCCCAATTCTCATTTTAACTTTTTCAATAGCCTGCCGCCTGCCCGTCGCCAGGTGTCGATCATAAGTAATCAACTCCGTCGCCGGTTGCTTGCCATGGCTGTCGGTGTTTCCTCCCTACTCCGACTCGGATCGAATAGGTGGCTGGTCGGCCAAATCTCGTCGGGCCAGTCGTAGCTGCCGGGCTTGATCCAGAGAATCGGGCTTTCGGCAGGGATAGGGCGCAGCGCACCGACGCCGAGCGCACCGCATTGGTCGGCGCGCAGTCGGGTGAACCCGAGCGCGCGCACGATCGCCACGGCGGTGGCGCCACCTTCCAGCAGCAAGTGAGTCACTTTCGCGTGGTGGAGGACAGCGGAGACGGTCCGGGCCAAAGTCTGAACGAGCGCGGCGGGAGCGAGGCCATGCGTCGCGGGTCCATCGCCGATTCCGAGCACCGCGAATCGCTTCGTGCGCAAGGCCTCCGCAATGTGGTGCGTCTCGTGCGGCAGAGGGAAAACGGGAAACTCGAGTGCGCTCACCCTCGCGATGCGCCGGGGCCACGAGGCCGCACTACCGCAAACCATCAGCGTGGTGTGCGGCGATTGCAGAGTTGAGCTATCGCTGCACTCCGAGGTGGGCCGGCACATGGCGTGAGCTTTAAGCAGGGCAGCGAAGAAATCCGCGCCCCCCGCGCCAAGGGTTTCTGCATCGACGTTCGCGGCCTGGCGGGTGACGTCTGCCGCAGTTTCCACATCGGGGGTGGTGATGCCGTACAAGTCGCCCCCGAGCAACTCCGTGATGCAAGCAGTGGTGCGCGGATGATCCGGATCGCGGGCAAACTCAGTCTCGTGCAGCAACTGTCCGATCACGAAATACTCGCCGCCTCGGATAATGCGTCCGCGCGAAGGATTGGCCGGGATGAGCAGAGCGCGCGGCAGGCCGAAGGCTGCCATTAGGGCGCGGAGTTCGACCCGCAGGTGACCACGCATTACCGAGTCGCATTTTTTGTAGATCCACTCAGGTCGCGCCGCTACTATCTGCCTCGCAACTTCCGCGACGATGTGCGCGGCATCAGCTTCGGATCGTGAACGCGTGTCCGTATCAACACAAACAACGTCGGCGTCGGTGTCGACCGTGAAATGAGTCTGCACTTCTGCGCTCAGGCCGCAAGCCCGGGCAGCGCCGGCGAGTTCCGCCGCGCCGCTAAGGTCGTCCGCGATTACAGCAATCACGGGCTTCCTCCGCCAAGGTGGGCGGCAAGCTTCACGGCCTCGAACAAGCTGTTGGATTTCGCCTTTCCCTGCCATGCAATGTCAAAAGCAGTGCCGTGATCGACGCTGGTGCGGATCACAGGTAGGCCGAGCGTGGTGTTGATGGCGGAGTCGAAGGCGAGCGCCTTGAGCGGGATGTGGCCCTGATCGTGATACATGCAGATGAAGGCGTCAGTGGACTCGCGTCGCCAAGGTAGAAAGGCGGTGTCCGGCGGCAGAGGACCCTCGATCAGAATGCCCTTCGTCCTCGCCACCTCCAACGCCGGAATGATGAAGCGTTCTTCCTCTCGATTGCCAAACAGCCCGTTTTCGCCCGCATGTGGATTCAGTCCGCACGCGATGAGACGCGGCTCGCGCTGGCAAATCCGGCGCATTGCACCGGCGGCAAGTTCAATCACGTCAAGAATACGCGCGACGCTCAGCAGATCCGGAACCTCATTATAACCGACGTGGGTGGTGACAAAGGCGCAGGTCAACTCGGCTGAGGTGAGCATCATGCAGGAACGTTCCGCCTTCATCCGCTCGGCGAAGATCTCGGTATGCCCAGGATAGCAGTGCCCGGCCGCATGCATCGCCTCTTTATTCAGCGGACCGGTCGAGACAGCGTCCACTTCGCCCGCGAGTCCCGCGTCGATCGCGGCGATGACGTAACGATAAGCCGCCTCCCCACAGCGTGCATCGACCTGGCCAGGGGTGACGTCATCCGCATCGATGCAGCGCAAGTCAAGCACCGCAGGCTCGGCCAGTTGACCGCAGCGTGCCGGCCAGTCGGCGGTTGAAATAATCGGTGTATCGAAGGTCATCCTGAGCTTGGTGGCAACCCGTCTCAGGACGCCAGCATCGCCGAAGACTATCGGCACAGACGGGGAATCGGCGGTCTTCCATTGTTGAGATCGAAGTAGGTCCAGACAAATCTCCGGGCCGATGCCGGCGGGGTCACCCATCGTGACGGCGATGCGTGTGGGGGTCATTGAGACACAAAAACACATCAAGTTTCGCCTTGAATCGGAGGGATATATCGATTGACTAGCTGGGCGTAGTCTTCGCGTACGGGACTAAAGACATCGAGCACCGTGGCAGGACCATCCATTGCCACCGCGCGATGCGGTACGTTGGGCGGGATCAAAAAAAGCGAACCAACTTCGACAATTCGAGTTTCGTCTCCGATCGTGAGTTGTAATCGCCCTTTCAGCAAGATACCTCCTTGTTCATGCGGATGGTGATGCAAAGGAACTTCGGCACCCGCATCCATTTCCAGGTAAGACAACATGAGATTCTCACCGAAGGGAGTTCGCATTCGACAACCTGGCACCGGCTCAATCGTCGGGACCTTCGCAATATCAATGAATCCCATATTTAATTCCTAAACGGAAGGTTAAAGTGTGTTTCATGATTTCCGAGTCGCTGTGTTTTTGATTCAATTGCCCGAGCCACTACGAACGGGATAGGGCCGGTCGCCAATGGATTTCATCCAATCAGTCAGTTCGCTGCGAAGCTTGTTTAGCACCGGCGCGAGTGATGAATCGGCGCAGCGGTTAGTAAGTTCAACGGGATCGTCCTGTTGGTCGAAGAGGAACTCCTCGTCGGGGTGGTCAAACTCTGCATGCGAAACATCGACCGGCTATTGTTCTTGAATAAAGCCGTGATAACGACCCATGTAATAGGGAAGCAGATAGACTGCTCCGCTAGCCAATTCTCGGCCGTTGCCGGAATAGTCGATGCGCCATGCGTCCGAGTTCCAATGATTGAAGTGCCGATTCTCGATGGGTAGTACTTTCCCATCAACACAGTAACCACGTACCACAGTCTCACTAGTTTTGGGGCGATTGCCTCGAACGCGAGACAGAGCGACCAAATCCAATCTATGACTGTTCTTCTGAGGCCAGTTTAGTCGATCTAGCGGAAATCCTGTCAATAATCACCAGGCGTCTTGAGACCGACTTCACTAGTGTAACCGTAAGGTGTGCGTTTGATGTAACGATCAATCTGCTGTTCGTAGTGCTCCGCCTTCTCCGCCAGAGTCATGCTGCGACTCCTCAGTGCCGCAACACCACCATCGGTTGCTAGCCATGGCGTTCCATCGCTATCTACTGCAATGCTGCGAATCTCGTTGCCAGGCATAAAGCGAGGCCCTTCGCGATAGAAGAACTTGCCATCGCTAAAGCCGACAAGGCCGATGCGTGTTCCGAACCAGACTCGACCATCCTCGCCTGCCGCAGCACAGGTAAAGTCAGAGTAGGGCAAGCCGTCGCGACCCTCGTAAAATTTCCAGCCCAGATTGGTACGGCATGCCAGTCCGGCAAGCTGTCCGACCCACAACTGCGATGTGGCATCGTAGACAACTGCTCGAACGTCTTTGGCTGCCCACTGACGACCAAGACTGTCATCAATAACGAATTGGCTCCAGTTGCCATTGGCATATTCAAACACACCATCGCTCGCGGCGGCGGCGATACGACCATCCTTAGCAACGCTGATTCCGACTATTTTGTGTCCGACTAGCCCAAGCGATGATTGCTTGCCATCCTCGACGACAAGAACTCCGTCATCGCTGGCAAGCAGCGTTCGTTTACCAACAACGATAACCTGATTGGCATTGGGAAGATCCGAAGTAGCTTCGACTTTCCAATCCGCCGCCTGCGGTTTCAACGGCACCGCCTGCGGTATCAACGGCAGGGTTAGGTGCGTGCCGCCTGCTTGAACATGAAGGCGATCGTTCGAATCGATGTACAATCGTTTCGCATCCACCAGTGGCTGTCCTGCGCCAGAAACAAAATGAACCGGATCTTCCTGCGGAAACTTGCCAATCTTGATTGAGCGAACAGTCGATTGCGCAATTGCATTTGGACAGCAGTTCACGACCAGTAAGCAGCAACAGGTCCAATTCATAAAGTTATGTCGATGATTTGTCTGCATTTCTCAATCTTCAAAGGTGGGCGACGGCATTGTCTGGAATGGAATGTTCATTATACGGTAATTCTTCTGTCCGCATGCTTTGCCGGATGGGGTCTCTTCAACGCGCGTCGGTTGCCGAAACGCCGCCGTTACTGTTCTTGCCGGCGTTGCATGCCCCGGCAGGAACGTCGGCGGAAGAAAAGGTTGTTTGCACTGTCCGCCATGTGTGTGACCAGCAAGAATCCAACCGGAGTATTCACCCCAGCCAATTTCATCCACCGCGTCGGGATTATGAACCAAAACGAGAGAGGCATCGTCGGCCCGAAGCTGTGGCAAGACGGCACCCAGATCGAAACGGCCAGCCCACAGTTCGTCTGGGCCATCGCTGTGGCCATGGTGTGATGGTTGGGATTATGGCGCCAATGAGACTTGGCGAAAAGATCTGCCGCTTGGGCTTCACGAATTTGGGATTGGATTCTGGCTGATGCTTTCATCAAAATAGCTCGCACTCCCTCGCCCCTAGAACAACGACGCAGGATCTAATCCTTTATATGTCATCAAACGTTTTCGCTATTGGGATAGTGACGGAAGGCATCGGAAACGTACCAAAAACTATAGTCGGAATCTGTCAGGTCGCCTGCGTTGCATGCGTCATATAAGATCGATCGAAGGTCGGATTCGTCGACCATTCCGTATCGTTTTGTGAGTTTGTTTCCCGCAAACCTGGACGGTCGTGACCAATCGAATCCATCGATTTGTCAAATCCGACGCTCTGGCTTGGTGGCGGTCACTATACCGGTTGCGGCCCAGGGACCGCTCCACCAGAACCGCCAGCCCATCCCTCGACGGGCAACGTCGCTCATCCCGATTTTGGCAAGCTGTGCCTGATATTGCCGGGTGGCCCGTATGTCGGCGATCATCAGCCGACCGCCAGGACGCAGTACCCGCATCGCTTCGTCGATCGCCTTCTCCCGGCCGGCACGTCCACTGATGTTATGGATCGCCAAACTGGAGACAACCACATCGAAACTGTTGTCTTCAAAGGGCAGCGCCATCATGTCCCCCGTGTGCAGTTCGACACGATCCGCGACCCCCTCGGCGACGGCGTTGCGCTGGGTGGCCTCGGGGGAATTGCCGGACTGATCGGCGCTTCGCCACAGGTCCACTCCTACCGCCCGGCCCGTGGTCAAGTGTTGAGCGGCCATGAGCAGGACCGCACCCCGGCCACATCCCATGTCTAGGATGCGCTCATCCCCACGAAGGTTTAACGTATTGAGTAATTCGGCCCAAACGACGAACTTGCCTCGCAGCGTCCCGTGGAGGTAGAACCCAAGGATGGCCAGGGTGAACAGGGCAGCCAGCAGATTCCGGACGTTGCCAAAGCTGACGGCGAGGGCGAGTTCCAACGCGGCCACAACGGCTATGAAGGCCGGCGCATAGGGGGCGTCAATCCCATAGGCACCGCGCCGGGGAGGGGTCACACGCTGGGTCATCAGGATGGCTTTCTCGTCTGGGGTCTTCCTTCACAGGGATGAGAACGGCTGTTCCGCACCGCCCCCACTGGTCCCTCGAACAACGACGCAGTATCTAATGCTTTATCTATTCGTCGATATTTCGATAGGTTCGGGGCAACGATCAATCATGTGCAAGGCTATACTCGGAAACGATTCCATGGCTGTTGAATTTTATTACAAGCCATTCGGAATCTATTGACAGGAATCCTCGCTCGGGACCGAGCCAGTATACCATTTCCCATTCCGTGAAATAATTGGTTTTCGGTGGTTCACCAAGCATTTCTGTTACTTGTATTCGGGTTTTGCCATCTAGTAGTCGCCGTTCCGGATTTACCAGCGTGAGTGCCGCCAACGACACGACAAAAATCACCGTCCTTCAATTCGGTTTTCGGTGGCATGATAGTTACTCCTCCATTAGCCAGTATTTGTGGGTTGCCGTCTAGCGAATAACAGCCTATCCAACAGCAGGCGGGTTAGATTGGACGCGAAGTCACAAGGTGCCTACAGCCCCTTTCGATGTATCCCACCGGACGATTCCAAGTAAATGCTGCCGCAACTAAAGCGACTGCAACGGTGAGAGCGGCGAGCGCCGATAGGCTATATTGGAACCAACTCTTGGCAGGGATGGGAATTTGAATAGTAAGCGTTATCAACTGCTTACTCATTACAGTTACTGTCTGGATATGATCCCGTGTCTTGCCGAACGTTGACGACCACCTCGGTCGCCGCGAGCGACTCACCACTTCGAAACACTCAATTCGGCGACTCACGTGCATCCGATGGTTCGCCGTCGTTTCGGGCAAGAGCCTGAGGATTCGGATGATGGCGAAGAACTTGAATGCTTGTCTCGCTATCCAATCCCAGCAGAGAGATCGCGACGACATCGCCAGTTTCTTCAGGGTGAAGAATTGTGATTTGTTTCTGCTCCGGTGTGAATCTGTACGTGAGATGCGTTGAGGACATTATTTGCCCAGTTTTAAATATCCCTATCCCTGGTCCCGATATACCCGTGCTTACGAATCTATCTAGGTAAAGGGAGAGCGACGTCTCCCCCAACTTATCGGCATACCATTTCACGATTTCTTCGAGGTCTGCGGCTTCCGTTGGGACAACGGTAGTGGTGCTCGTAAAGATTCTGACACCAAGAGTTTCAACGAATCCCGTTTTCCGAATCAACGAGTTCATCTGCTTGATTGTGGGAGAAGCAGGCATATCCACGGGATACATCCACGGTTCGTTCGGCTCCGTATGATTAACGCCTATCGGGGGCGTCAGAGTGGTTTGCTGAGCAATTGATTCAGATTCAGTGATGAACGTTGAAACCAATAGTAACGTTGAAACCAATAGTGCTGTGGCAATCAAATAGCGCTTCATGTGTCAATCCTTTGCGTGAAATGAGAACGTGGGCTGAGAGTTCCTTCGGCGAACAAGAAGTATGCCGACGTCGGCAAAAAGTTTTAAAACCTTCTGCATAATCTGGCAGCTCAAACATGCGTTGTCAATCATTTCATTGACGGTCAAGGACACGATTTCGAACGCCGATGGCGGCCAATGCGCATTGACGGTGTGGAATTAGGTTGTCGCCGGGACGAGGGAAAAAAGGTTTGCTGAATTCTGCGAACCTTAAAGCCTGCTTGAATCTTTGTATGGACAGTTTGCATTCTCTTTATACAGCTGCCTTTCTGTGTCACAACGCAAGTGGATTGGCCGATTGCTCCGCTTCTTTGAACGCCGGATGCGGACCCGCATGTCCGGTGGTGTGGGGAGGGGGTCAGAAATGACCACCCTTACCCGATTTCTGTCGTAATCTAGTTCTAGACAAGCATTCCGTCGAACTCGGTGCCGAAGCCTATTAGGCGGAGTCGCTACAGTGATTTAGCGATCCGATCGATCCTGGCTTATGTGGATGTGTCTGCTTTCGGAATGTTTTGGCCATCTTGCATGAAAACAGGGCACAACAAAATCATGTTACACGATAAACCAATGGTTCAGGGGGTTTGCAACGGTGAAATCAATTCTTCACTTGGTTTTGACATGCGTCGCTGAAACTGAATGGCGTCTATTTGCATACATCGCTCAACGTCTTCGGACGCTATCGGTTTAGCACGAGATAGTCGTCGCTCGATAGTCGACAAACGTTTTTCGATCGATTCTAGTCGCTGCAAGATTGACTGCATTAGGTCGCCGATTCTGTCTTCGGCTGCAATCGTGGGGTTAGGTGCGTTGGGTGGTGGGGCAGCGTTTCCTGAGGTCGTGATTGCAACAACGATTAGACCCATGAGGCACAGATTTGTGGATCGCATGTCAATTCCTCCTTAGTTAAGGTTAGCAGGCTAAAGTTTGATTTTTCGACAGAACTAGTAATTCTCAGGCGCATGCGCCGGTAAACGAAAATCTCGTTGTAGCCCATTTAGTAGGTCAAATGGGCTGTGAGATCCGTTAATTTGTGCTGCGTCCTCTAAAATGTAAAGCTGCGTCATTTCTAGGGAATTGTGCTCCAAACCTCACTCAGTTTCGTATGGCGAGCTTACGGATAGT
This sequence comes from Pirellula sp., assembly GCA_043744075.1. Lineage (GTDB taxonomy): Bacteria > Planctomycetota > Planctomycetia > Pirellulales > Pirellulaceae > JBKCUI01. Next base: position 9,100 of record JAYTVL010000647.1, read on the forward strand.
ATTCCAAATGGCAATTTCGCCAATTGGAATTGAATGAGAAGGTCTGCTTGGATTCGGCAACCCTGTCAATAACGGCCAAGGTCAACGGTGATAAGGGACCTGGGAAAAAGGTTGTCTGAATTTTGACAACCTTTTTGCGTTCATGATCCTGTGACCGACTAATACATTCCGAGTGCCGCTTCCATTGAAACGTGGCACACATTCGCTGTCGACTGGACGCGGGAAAAAGGTCCTCCGTCTCCGCATTTGCGATTGTTTCTGCATCAACGCCCAAGGGATATTAAGTTTAAAGACATTATGGGCAGAGCTTGCTCAGCTTCGTTGAACCGCCGTATGCGGACCCGCCTGCTAGGTGGTGCGGGGAGGGTGCCCGGAAACCGGGATCCTTAGCCCATTTCTACGTTATTTCGTCGCATAGTTGTTTGCTGCTAATGCAATGTCGCGTACATGTACGCCGCGATAGGGGACTTTAGCAGTCAGACCGAACAACCATAGATAGTAGTCGGATTTGGTCACGAGCTGTTCCGGTTTGCGTAATTGGTGATGGATTTCAAGGACAGGGGACTCGAGTAGGAGTGGTGCGACGTACCTTGGAGTTACCTCATTGCCGTTGTTTTCGCGCGTCAAACGCTCGGAGACGTCACGAACTCCCATCGTTTTGGTGGGCGTTCCCATTGCAAAATAAGCTGCAATGAAAACTGGGATTAGCAGCAATGTCCTAAGTCGGAATCGTAGAAACCAATTTTTCGAGTTTCGATTTGCGTCGACCATTTGCGATTCCGTTCACATGTAGAACTGATGTTAGGTTGCAGAACAAGAAGTATTCCGACATCGGCAAAAACTTTTAAAACCTTCTCCATAATCTGGCAGCTCCACCATGTGTTGTCAATCATTTCATTGATTCTCGTCAAAACCGCCCGGATCATGCCGGTAAGGAAATTGCTGTATGGAAGAATTTAGTGCGCCAGCCTTAGAACAGTGATTTCACTGCCTGAGATAATCATGTCCCCTGATCCCACATCTTCCTAACAAGCAGGTCTACGAAAGGCTGTTAATGGCAACCGTGAGACTGGCCATCGCTGTGGAAATGGGGGCTAGTTGGGATTGATTGCCAAAGTGGGGTTGATGACCGAATGAGACGGGCCCGTTGCTGTGGACATGGGGTACTGGTTGTGGTTGATGGTCCCGATAGCCCCTAGAACAACGACGCAGAATCCAGTCCTTTATATGTTATCCGCCCAGTGGGATCAGGCGTTGAACATTACGGCAGCCATCGTCGCACTCTGAGGCCCATGGTGAAAGCGACTGTCCTCGTTGTGACTCGTACCGTTACTTGGAGTTTACCTCGGCCATGAGCTGCTTTGACACACGACTGACGATGTGACTCGGTAGAACGGACGTCGGACCACGTTGTGTTTCGTCGCGTCCTCGACTGGCGATAGCGATGCCGCGAATGCGGCCTTCAGCGTCAATCACGGGACTGCCCGCTTCTGGTTGGAGCAGTTCGATGTCGGTATCAAAGACAGCAGCGAAACCGGATCGCCTCGGTGACTCATGCTCGTCCATCATCCAATAATTAACCACGGCGGCGCGCGGCAGAGTTGTCAGAACGTTCATGGATGCACCCTTACGGCGAAGTGCGACCGAAACCAGATCACCTGTGCAGTAACCGGCGAGGTTTGTTTCTAAAACTTGGGTCAACGTTGCAACTTTGGGAGTCGAATGACCATTGATGGAGACGATGATGTCATCGATTTGAAGCTTCGTCCCGATGGTACTCAGGTTAGTCTTGTTTTGCCATCCCGGGTCCGAACGAGATATCATCGGTCCGTTTGGTGTGTCCTCAGTGGCGTCACCCTTCCAACGCGGTTCGGGTGGGATCGCGCGAGTTTCGATTGATACGATTCCAGGCTTTAGAATTTGACCTGGACCAACCGCACACAGGACCTGTGTGATGGTAGGCGGCTCCTTGTCGGAAAACACAGCTGCAGAAAGGCCGCCAACGTCGATCTTCAACAAGGCGAGATCATGCTCTTGTGACTCTGCCCGTTTTTCTGCGACGACGACCGACTGGTCGGGCAATCGGCAACTTACCTTTCCGTCCAGAACGCTCGCTTTGGTGAGAATCCATCCGTCAGCGTCAACAACGGTTCCAATGCTGACCGGTTTGGAATCAACCAGTATTTCCACGACCGATTGAGCAACCGCCTTGCTGGGATCGACGAATCGCTCTTGCAGCGGATGCGGCAATCCAGTCGCGGTGTCGATCGACTCAGTTTTCTTCAAGTCATCCCATTGCCGTTTGGCGACTTCCGAACGGGTACCGGAGCTTCCCAAGAGGGCGGCGACGTAGTGTCCATCTCGGTTAAATACGCCGCCTCCGCAAACTCCTCCCTGGAATGGGACGTCAATGGTGTCAATGTTGTGGAACCAGCATAGGTAAGATTGGACTCTGACAGCGGTCGCTTCAATTTGCGGTGTTTGTTCCATCAACCATTGCCCCTTCGCATTGACAGCCGGATATCCAGCGGAGACGAGAGGATCACCTCGTTCCAATGTCGAAGATTCGGCAATCTCTGCAAATGGCCATGAACCGGGCGTTGTGATTTTCGCCAGACCAATATCCGTGATTGGGTTTGTACCCAACGCGACTGCGTCCGCATCGCGACCGTCCGACAGACGAACGGTGAGCTGCTCCCCCGGCAACTGACTGGTGTGGGCAGCTGTCAGGATATAACCGTCTTCCGAAACAATGACGCCGCTCCAGCGGTCGTAATCTTTTTTTCCCTCAATCTCTGAGAGTCGATCTTTCGAGACTAATCGCACGGTTGTTTTCTTCGCAATCTGCTTGACCTCAGACAACTGCAAATCGCTCATTTGCATTGGCGGATTAGCTTGGCCCAGTACATCATCCGTCTTCCTCAGTCTAAGCAACTCGGGGTGGTCGCCAGCGCCCATGTGGTAGAACGAGTCCGGATTGGGCGGATACCGAACCCAGTCGAGATTCTTGCCCGCAAACAGGTCATCGCGATTGGCGACCAATACATCAACTGCGGTCGCGTAACTCTGATCACCCGAGAACATGGTTACTATTCCGAGAAAGCGGCCATCCATTCCAACAACCGCCGGGGTATCGAAGAACTTTGGAAAACCTGTTGTTGTGAACCAGTGAGTCGGATCGTTGCGGTCAATGAACCCATACCTTGCCGTCGGTGACGAATCCCATTTCGTGTCGCCGCGCGGTGAGTAACCGATCACCAGACAGGGTTCTCCAGCTTTCAACTCCTTTGTTGACCCCAATTCGATCGCCGGCCACGGGCCCTCTTCGTTGATCTTCAATACGGTGAGTCTCCATTCCGTCGACCAACCAGCAGCCGTTGCGGTGACGGTTCGGCCATCGCTCAAATGGACTTTCAGGTCTTCCGATCCGGAACCATTCCCAACCAAGATGTGCCCTTCCGGTGATACGATGACGCCGCTCTCGCTTAAGGCAATCGTCTTGCTAAAGTCCATACCTTCGACTCGCACGATCGACTTGCTGACTGACTCGTAGAGTCTTGGCAGACCTTCTAAAGACGACTCCATCGCGGCAGATACCGACCTCGCCTTCTCGTTTGTGACTTCGCGTTTTGCATCATCAGCTTGCACCCACTCCGTGGTGAGAAAGGTTGCCGCAGTGATCAGAAGGAGTCCCAAACAGGAAGTGAGTCGAAAAGTAACGCTATGAATTCTCATGGGACTGCTTCTTTGAGCGCTGTCGTCGAAAGTGCTGCCAGACATTAGCTGTCGCGACATGCATTGTACGCCCCTCGTCCCCCCGAAGGACAAGGTTATCGCCCTCAAGCACGAGACCGTCATTGAGATCGTGAATCGTGTGCATTTTCAGTCGGATAACCAGAAGTATGCCGACGTCGGCAAAAACTATTAAAACCTTCTCCATAATCTGGCAGCTCAACCACGCGATGTCAATCATTTCATTGACGGTCATGAAAACCCCTCCGGATTATGCAGATCACTCGCCAAGATTTTGCCGACGTCGGCATATTTCACCGGTCCGACCCGAATTTGGGAGATCGGAATGAAGTCGTATTTTGAAACCTGTGATCTGGCAGGCACTTTCGAATTCCATGATCAATCCGTTGCCGCTATCGGACAATTCCGAATCGATAATCGTCGGAGCGCATGTATTGCACATGGCGGGAGAAAACCAGAGATGCTCCGAGCGAGACCAAGCTTCAATCTGCTTTTCGACCCAAAATCTAGTTATTGCACAGAGCGGTTGTCGGCGAATACTCCGTCCAAAGTATCATGAAACAAACTGCGGAAATGGCTATCGCTGCTAGGTCCAAAGTAATTGGGCTAGGTTATGGAAGTAGCACTAGCGCGTTAGGTTCAATCAAAACGATCACTCATCGGATGGCAACATCAGTACGAGGGGCGACTCCTCCTCCACTGTGAGGGTTGGGAACTGCCGGATGTCTCCGTCGACTGACTTGCTGTTCTTCGGAAAAATCACCCATCGGCTATTTTGACGAAGGTTTACTTGTCGCTTCTCATAGCGGATATCCAATTTTCCTTGATCGTCGGAAATTCCGTATTTGATCGGGTGATTCGAGTCCATGGGGATCAATGCAACTCGGCGATTGGTGAGGGCCCTTCCGTCGGTATCAACTAGTCTTCCCGTTTCACGTTTCAATGGTGGGAACAACAAGTCGGGTATTTTGCGAGCGTCCACTTTCGATGTGATGGTAACATGGACTGACGGTGCATAAGAATAGTCCTTCGCTTGCTTCGACTGACTGATATCAAATGGTTGCACGGTGTACTCGCCGGGATGAAGATAGAATTTGAATTTCCCGTTAGCGTCAGAGGTTGTGTATAACGAATTCTTGAGTGCGTTTTGCTGAGCCGTGTGGATCGCAATTCTGACGGACGCCAATGGTTCATTCGTATCGTCTGTCAGCAAAATTCCATCGACCGGAATCGCTTTGGCGACTTCGATTTCCAATTCAAGCTCATCTTCTGCCGCAAGGGTCCCATATTGCTTTGGAATTGGCCGTAATTCCGAATCCCCCATATCCAAGCTGACCGTTACTTCGCCCGATAAGACACCGTCCAGTTCAAAACAGCCGTCTTGATCCAATTCGATCTGCCTATGGCATTGGATTCGATTTATGATGTCCCGTTGAAACCGATTCAATGGATTGTTTTTGTCAGCATAGGAGGCGACAAACACCTTCCGACCAGTCCAATCAGGATTGGGAATATCAGTTTCGTTGCATACAACCTTCCCACGAATTCTACCTGTCGGACGCAATTTAAAGGTGAGGCTTTCATTGCCCTTAAATCTATAAAGTTGAGGGACCATTCCCATTGTATTGCAATAAGCGCCCTCAAATTTCCTAATTGGTATCCCTCGAAATTCCGCTTCGCCATTCTTGTCCGTGGTCACTCGAAACGATTCCCCTACATCCTTTGGTGGAATACTAACGAGCCCTGTCGACTGCTCCGAGTAATAGACCCCATTCGGTACATCAAAGTAGGATGGCTCAACGATCGCCTGCGGGCATGGTTCGCCATTTGAGTCGAGAACGAGTATGTAGATGAAATCTTCTTCGTTCAACATGACTTGGCAAGTCGTGAATTGCTCCGACTCCATTTGAGGTCGCACGCATTTCAAATTGTAGCCCGGTGCATGAACCCAGAGGTAAAGGTCCCGTGAAGGCAACGCTTTGCCATCGCTCTTCGCAGGGCAAATGATCTCAAAATTCCCAGACTCGTCAGATATTGCCGAAATAGATTTTTCCTTGAAATCAAATTGAAGTGAAGCCTTCGCGCCTCGGATTGGCTTCTCCGTCTCGTCGGTAACTTGACCGGTGATCTTGAATTTTCGAGGTGTCGACGCATTGGATTGATTTTGCGAAAGGATCGTCCCTTCGAGCCAGCATATGAATCCAATCAGAAACACCGACGTTCGTACTTGAAACAGAATCATGTTCTACTCCTTGTTCGGCATCTTGCTGTGTACAGCAAGATGTGGCGCAAAAGCTGTAAAGGGGACAGTATGGCGAATTGTAGAGACTATTTCTTCGATTTGCAAATTCCCTCGATGTTCGATGTGCCAACGCCGAATCAAAGAACCTTCTTGTTATGCAGCGTGAGACCTCTTCCCGCAGGCAAGGAAGCCTCCAATGAATGCCATTGGAATGTACGCAAGTACAAGGTCGGTTGCGATGAACCACACCGGACCACCGCAATTGAAAACCATCGCAATACCGCCGATCAGAAAAACCACTCCTATGCCAACTGCAAACTTCATGTGGTGGCTGGCCGCGAACTTGGCTGCGACAAAAGCACCGGTGAGAGTTCCGAGTGCGTGAGCCAGGAGCGGAAAGATGAAATGCACTGGTGCTAGAACCTTCATGCTCGCGCGGACGGCTTCCATCGTCGAGACATCTGTGCCCTCGGGAAGAGGCACCAATGACATTCCAACGGTGACCAATCCAAGATTGACCACACTGCCAATGACAAAACTGCCAATTGCCGCCAAAATGTTCTTTGCAATGGGATTCATGATCAAATTTCTGTGGAGATGTGGTACTGTTTAGTGGAAGAATGCGAAATCGCAGTGCCGCTTCTCTTCTCGAAAATGGGATTCTAGTGCATTGTCACAGCTAAGATTTAGGGTTCGATAGTAGTCCCTGCGATTTGTGTTGCATACGGGACTCGTTGCCTCGTCCACTACCCTCATTTTTAGCTGTGACAGACCACTAGCTGAACTCTTCAGCGTTCCAACCAAGAATGGCAATCGACCTAGCCCAATCGACGCTTGTCCCGGGTGCGACCACGCAGAATGCGATCAATTATATGTTATTTGCGTTTCTCCGCCTCAGTCGGACGAGAAAAATTACGCCCGCTGTGAAAACACCAGCGCTGTCAATCAGCACGTCCTGAATCGTCCCAAATCGATCGGGAATAAACGATTGATGCCATTCGTCTGATGCGGCGAACGCGATACAAAATATCATTGCCCCCACGATTGACCAAGCGGTGAGTTGGCCACGCCACCAGTGCAAAACATGGACGGAAAAATAGGTGAGAATGGCAAACTCTGTAAAATGCCAGCCTTTAACAATCACGAGCCAAGAGATGCCCCAAAAAACAGCAAACCGTTGCATTGATTCTTGATCCGCCTCTGTGAATCTGGCAACAAGTCCGAAGAATTCCTGAGGTCGAATGACTGTGCATGAAGTGCCGAAAATCAGTATGAGCCAAATGAGCCACAGAATCCGGAAGCGTATTCGACCTGCGGCGGTCACCGTCGGCTGTTGGGCAAGTCCTTCAGACCCAGTTTCCGATTCAGAACTTACATTTTGCAGTTGTTTCGAAAGCACAAGGACGCATTGTCGTCGGAAGCCAATGTAACCGGCGCCGATCATCAAAAAACAGTATACTGCAACGGACCAAGTATTAGCGCCGTGCTCGAGAAGCTTCGTGGTATCGAGATACCGATCGCCCGTAAACCATGCGGTCGCAAGATATAAGCCGTTCGCCAGCATGCAGAAGTAAGCGATGAACCAAATCCAATCGCGACGAAAAAGGGTCGCAATCGAAAACGGGATTGCAACACCAAGAACTGGTCCGCCCCAAAGTGTGACAAGTGGTTTAGGATCAGGTTCGAAAATGCTGTATGGAAGATGCCACGGTAACAGATCGGCACTCACTAGAGTTCCGCCACAAAACCAACCACCTATCAAATGCCCTGACTCATGAACAAAGGTCATGACGCACCAAGAAACAACCAGAAGCAGTACGAATTGGAGGACTCGAATTTGCAACTTGGCATGCCTCGACTTGGAGTCGCGATCGAATGGACGAACGTCTGAAATCAATTTGGATCCGATATCCTATTTGGAAATACCACATATGCATGCCCGGTTGGTTTTGAGAGAGCCCCGGAGCAATCCTGGCCCATATCCCGATTTTGCTTGTTAGGCGTTCGACGATTGAGCGGTCAGTTCAAACAAGGTTAGCTCTGGCTGGGCGTTGAAGCGAACACGCATCAGATGGCCCACCCCACGACTAACATACATCCGACGGCTCCCCGTTAATGCAAAAACCCCACTCGTATAACGTCGATTGCGAACCGGCAGGAACGGCGGCGGAAGAAAAGGTGGTTTGCACTGTCCGCCATGTGTGTGACCAGCAAGAATCCAACCGGAATATTCACCCCAGCCAATTTCATCCACCGTGTCCGGATTATGAACCAAAACGAGAGAGGCATCGTCGGCCCGAAGCTGTGGCAGGACGGCACCCAGATCGAAACGGCCAGCCCACAGTTCGTCCATACCCACAATCTTCAGACCACTTACGCTCGCAAGCTCGTTTCGCAGGATGACAACACCTGCTTGTTGTGCCAACGAAGCAACTCGCTGTGCCGAATCGGTATCTTGCCAACTTGATCCATAGTCATGGTTGCCCAGGATTCCAAACGTCCCGAGTGAACCGCATGCCAGTTTAGACAAAACGCGAGGGGCATGTTCTTTGAGGTCGGAGTTATGACTGACAAAATCTCCTGTATAGACAACAATCTCTGGAGACAACTCTCGAATTGAATCAAACACGCTCGTAATGTATGCGTCATCAACTTGCGGGCCAATGTGCAGATCGCTCACATGCATCAACAAGGCCCCAACCAACTCCGGCGAAAGATTACGAATGGGCATCGTCCGACGCACAAGTTGAAGCCAATGCGGTTCAAGACGCCAAGTGTAAAGCCCAAGTGCGGCCAAGCCCGATGCTGCGCCAGCCAGAAGCCGTCTCCTTGTTAACTTCCGCAAAAGCTTCATCTTTGTCGCCTAATGAATAGCAATCTATCCCAACAGTAGCGAAGCGGATCGGAGGGATAGATACGTTGGACTGATCCGCTTCGTCTCCGTCTATCTTACTTCGAACACTGGTCCGCTCGCTACTACGCACAGGACGAATCAACCGCGTTTGGCAGTTGCGACCGTGAGCACGAATATGGCTGATCTCTTCAGCTTCCCGTCAGAAAATGGGCAATCAAAACAGAACGCTCACACCGGTTCCTAGAACAACGACGCACAATCCAATCCTTTATTTGTATCCGGCTTCTTCGTCATTGAGCTAACAAAAGATACACCAAGTCTAGCGGCTACGGACAATGCTGTCCAAACACCAACAAAACGGTCGGTCTGAAACGCCCATCTATCTGGGCGAGCCAACGGACTTTCACGCCTAGGAAAAAGTCCAACGTAATTTATTGCGCGAAAGATCACTCGGTCGCCAAAGGTATCCAACACCAGTATTGCGATTGCTGCGAGGACTATGGTCTTCCAACGTCACAATGCCCCAAAGACAAGCGACAAATAGCAGCTCTGTGGTACCAATCATTCTGTTTCTCCAAAGATCTGAATTGATGCGTGTCACCTATACTCCGCCAACCAGTGTAGCTCAGATTCATTTAAGCAAAAGTCTTGACAATCGCTTCCTAATCGAACGCCCAATTTCAGCGAGGTCGAGGAAAATATATCCACACTAGTCAAAACGCCCGACCGAGCACCTCGATGCAATTTTTTTTCGTCTGACCTTCGGATTGGATTCGACGCTATCTTATCTAGGTCCAATCCGGGAAAATGCGTTTCGAGCAATCGATGGGTCATTCGTTTTCATTTTGAGTCGCTCCTTTGCAATCGTATTTGAAATGGTTGACAGCCGACTACTTCGACGAACTGTGGGGTGAACCGCCATGCGTGATACGTGAAAATTACCGTGAGTATGGACGCAATCCTTAAATGTGGCTTTGACCCACACTCATAAATTCCATCGAGCCCGTGGCAATTTCTATTCTGCTTTGGCTGCAAACGCAAAATACATCCCAGAAAATCTCGGATCGGAGGCGCAGGCTCCCAAGGCAGCACGTCCCGACGCAAAATATTTTACAAACACCTTGTAGCCGCCGCTAAAAGGTAACGGGATATCGGTTTCAATGACGTAGTTCGTTGCCTCAAAACCTTCTAGCCAGGATGGTAAACCGGTATTCTCATACTGATCGAGCGTTTGATCTAGGAAGGCAACAAACAAGTACATCGGTTTATGATTTTGCAATACGATCGAGAAGCGGCTGTCGACGATGCCTTTGTCACTATTCCTCGTTTGCAGCAATGTTAATCCTCTCAGCGCGTCTGGGATCTTGGTAATATTGTATTTGCGGTCGGAATAGAACAAAGCTCCTGGCTTAAGTCCACCCTCAATCACCTGATAGTGCTGCGTGGAGTTCTCGATTAACGGAACTAAAAGCGGGTTAACTGGTTTGTAGTCTCTCGAAGCAACTGTTCCATCGTCTGCGATGAACGTGGAAAAAGCTAGATCGACACGCGGCGGCGAAACGAGATGGATTTCAGCAGGCGAATAAGCAGGGTTGGGAATGGAGGCTCTTGGCGGCGACCATCGAATAATCGTCCTATTGGTTTTAACTTCGACCGCAGAGCAATCTTCGGCAAGTAGCGAGCCACTAAAGATGGTGGCAAGGGTCAAGAAAAACATCTTCATGACAGTGTCCTCAAAAACGTTGGGAAGGATTGGCGAACAAGACGTATGTCGACGTCGACAAATACTTTTAAAACCTTCTCCATAATCTGGCAGCTCAACCACGCATTGTCAAACATTTCATTGATTCTCGTCAAAACCGCCCGGATCATGCCGTTAAGGATATTGCTGTGGACATTGAGTGTTGGTTAGGATTGATTGCGACAATGAGACCAACCGGTCCCTACTAGCCTACGAATCTTGTTCACCAAGCGGCGCGAGGCCGCTGGGGTCTCTCACTAGTTGGGCTGCATAGCAAGAAGCGAGACTAATTGCACTAAGTAGCAATTCGCGCCTAGAAAGTCGCCCGTTACGCCCCCCACGCGTCGATGCACGAGTCGCGCGTAATACCATGTCATCAGCAGTGAAACCAAAATTGCCCAAAAAAAACCAACACATTTGTCTTTCAATGCGTGAGCCAAAGTTGCGCCATTCTGGAAGTCGCAATTGCAACAAAACGCAATGCCAAAAGCGACGATTGGGCCTAAAGCACCAAGAAGTATTGTTCTTGTACTTGGCTTAGTCCAAACATCTCGCGCCATCGTAGGCCGATCGGTGATCGGTTCCAGTCGGCTCATCAACAACAAGATCGACCATCGGCCGATGCCAGCGGAAAATGGGATCGCGAGCCATGCCATCGGCCAACTCAGATTTGCAATCAAAGCGATTCGCAATAGGACGCCGATAACTAACGCCAACACGCCAAATGTCCCATGTCGAGAATCCTTCAGTATTTCAAGCACTTGTTCGCGTGTCCAACCCCCACCCAACGCATCGGTCGCATCCGCAAGTGCGTCTTCATGAAACGCTCCCGTGATTAACGCTTCAGCAGCAATTGCCAGGGTGGCTGCAATCAAGGGGGACCAAAAATAGCTTGAAATGCAATACGTTATAGTTGTCGAAACACCGATGAAAACACCGACTATTGGAAAATACACTACCGATGCTCGTAAGGCCGATGGATACTGATCCTTAGAGTAACTCATGGCGCTCGGTACCGGCACTTGAGTCAGAAATTGCACCGCAGTCAAAAAAGCCAAAAGTGGTGAAATAGTTTCTTTTGCCTTTTCGTTCTCCTTGGTCATGCCAGATACTTTTCAAATAACTTTCGGTGCGATTGGCGAAAATGTTCGCATTGTTCAACGAGTTCCACTGCATTTTTCAAGTTCAACACATATGCCAATCGCGATAGTTCGTTTTGCGATGTTGGCAAGTCGTGTCGAGCTTGTGTATTCATTAGTCGCAAACCGGACTCAACCCCCCGCAAAAAGTTGTAGCCGTCTTTCAAGGCATGTGCATCCTTTGTTTCGACGAGGCCAGCAACTCGAAGACGTTCAATGGATTCTAGGGTTCCTGCTACAAATATTTCAGGCATTGTTGCCACGTTTCGCAGTGTGAGCAACTGAGAGATGTACTCCACGTCCATCGTCCCACCAATGCCTCGCTTGATATTGCCCACGCCAGCCGTAGTCTCCAACTGCTTGCGAACCGACAACGCTAGGTTGTCGTCGATCTTTGTCCATGTTCGCTCACGAACGATTCGCACGACTGCCTGATCAATCGAACGCCGGAACAAGGGATCTCCTAAAATGCACCTCGCATTGCATAGTTGTTGGCGTTGCAAGGCAAGATCGTCTGACTCAAGAAAGAAACGTTGAAATTCATCTTTCTTCCAAGCAATTGTCGTGTTGCTGTCAGGTGAAATGATCCAGTTTTTGGTCTCAAACAATCGACCGCTTCTCCATACACGATTCGCTGCTTGTGCCACTTTCTGTGCAAGCTGCAGAAAAAAGTACTCTGTCGAAATCGGTTCGTGGTGGAGTCCTAAACCTAGCGGTCGCGTCAAACCATCCGTATCGTACAAAAACAATAACGTTATGTCGCTGTGGTAGTTCGGCTCACGCGCTCCGAGCTTGCCCAAAGCGACAACTCCAAATCGGCAAGCTTGCCCTTCGCTCGTCGTTGGCACACCAAACCGCTTAACAAGTCGCCCATACTGCCAGTCAACCGTTTGATGTAAACATACATCGGCAATGTCCGACAAGGCTCGGTGTGTATCCGTGATACTTTCCTTGCCAAGGATGTCTCGAACGCCGACATTCAGGTGCCTCGCATTCTTAAAGGAATGGATGATCGGCTCAATGTCCTCTGCACCTCGACATAGTTCGTGAAGCATTAGACCCATTTTTTGTTCCGTTGGCAGCCTGTTTAGCATCAACGAATCGAGCAACTCATCAATCATACCAGGGTTACTGGTCAGGATTCCAATTAGATAGGGACTGGCACCGCACAGTCGAACATACAGATTGAGTGAGGGCTCGTGCACGGAGAACAGTTCCCACAGAACCCCCTTGCCGCCAAGAGACCTACAGCTGACGGCCAGATTTTCGAGCGTCAGGTCAGGGTCGGGCGTCTCGCCGATTTTGGTTAGCAGTTGTGTGGCAATACTCGAAAGAAAATGGCGGCACCGACGCGTTGAAAGCATGGACACTTCTTCTCGAGCCAACTCCATCAAAAACCGATACGCAGCGTTCGATCGCTTGAAACCATATTTTGCCAGGAGTGCGTCAATCCACTCTGGCTTTGGGTTCGGGTCGAGAATCAGATCGGTTTCGTCAGACGCTTGGTTTTCATCTGCGAAAACTTCACCGCGCAGGTGGTTACGGATCTGCTTGACCTTGTTCCATGAGTCGGTCAAATCTGCATCCAATTCAACGCAAGCCGTTTCGTTCTCGTACAACGGTCGCTTTGCAATTGAGTTTCTCGCTTCGTTAGATTTATTGTGACTTTGCAGCTTTGCAGCAAATGGGTCCCGCAATTGCAATGCAAAAATTGCCTGAGAGAACCGATTGTAGGCGCTTACCAAAATCGATCGCTCTTGCTCGGTTAAGCAACCTGACTGTGCCAGGGCATCAATCGCGTGGACGGTATTTGCAATTCGTATTTGGATCAATTCGCCGCCATTGATTAGTTGCAAAAACTGGGCAAGGAATTCAATCTCTCGTTTCCATCCAAGCAGTAACTCCGGCGACCAGGCTTGCTGATTTGGCTGGACAGAGTCAAGAGCTTTACCCTCGCGATCTATCTTGCGTTTGAGTGCCCCAATCCCTGCGATGTCAGCTCGCGTCAAATAGCGTCGATAGACGAGGGATGGAAATTCTTCAAGGAATCGCAAAGCAGGTTGCGGGTTTCCCACAAGAAATCGAGACTTGAGCAGTGTCAGCCGTTGCCAAGTTCGACCGTGATTCTCAAGAGCCTGAATCCATCGACGATAGTCATGGATGTGAACGTCGGTTGAATGACTACCTTCAGGATTGCAAGGAAAGACTACGGAATAACCGAGCCCTTGCGGGTCAGTCAGCAACGTGACGGCTCGCTGTGCCAAGCGTTGCAATTCATCCACAATAAAGGACTCTCGTGCCTCCTCTTGAAAAAGGTCCGAGTCGGTCAAGAATACCAATTCAAGTGAGCCATCGAGTTCAAGCTCTTGCCCGCCTAGCGAGCCAAGCCCAATTACAGATAAGAAACTGGACGAATCTAAAACAGGGCCTGGAGTTTGCGATCTCAATCGACGATCCGATTTTCGTTCTTGGTTTGCGGCGATCAACGAAGCAGCAATACCTGCGTCAGCAATCCAAGACAGTTGTTGGGTCACCGCATCCGTAGGCATGTTTTGAAGACAAAAGGAACAAATGACTCGTAATGACTCGCGACGCCGAAATCGCTGCATGCTCGCCATGATCTGGTCTTCGTCATCTAAGTTCTTGATTTCACTGACGAGGATGTCTTTTAAGTGTTCTGGATCGACAGATTGACCTGCACTCATTCGAAGCCAATCAAAACTATCAGGATCAGAGATTAACCACTCCACGGCGGTCGATTCGATTGACAAAATCTGCAACAACGATGGAAGAGCATCCCGATCTCTATCCAAAAAGACCAAAAAACTCTTTGGGATTCGAGTATTTTCGACAAAACGACGTAAAGGCTCAAGTCCACGGCGCAAGTTCGGAAATTGGGCCAGCAGTGGATCAAGTTGAGCAATAAGGCTGTCACAGAGATCCGAATCCGATGCCAAAGTCAGCAAACCATGGATTGCGGCTAAGCCCTCATCGTCTACCCCCAAAACCTGCCATCGATGATTAGCAGTGTTGCTGACGTTTGGGCTTAGTTCGCTCGGAGTCAATATTTGTTCTCGGACTAACGTGTAACACATCCCGACATTTGTATTATCCTACTCGATTTTCCGTGATTTTTGAATACAGATGCATCGACATGGAATGAAGCAACATATCCGGCTGAGGACAGCCGAACCTATGTGCAAGCGTGCGGGATTCAAAATGCTATAACTTGTGTGTTGATCAAAATGCAGGGTTGCCTTCACCAGATTCACGCCACACAGACTTCTTAGGAGTATGCAATGCTTACCATTTACTGCCCCCAGTGTTCCAAAGCGCATCGGCTTGCACCAGAGCATCTAGGGAAAAGTGTCCGATGCCAATCTTGTTCGCGAGTGTTCGTGGCTCAGAGCGACGTTGCCGCCAGTTCGCCGCAATCATTTATGGACAATGGCTACCTAAGCGGAACTTCACCTGCATCGCCAGTCGGTGCGTCGATTG
Source organism: Pirellula sp. (assembly GCA_043744075.1). Taxonomy (GTDB): domain Bacteria; phylum Planctomycetota; class Planctomycetia; order Pirellulales; family Pirellulaceae; genus JBKCUI01. The sequence continues at coordinate 24,327 of JAYTVL010000647.1, forward strand.
GAAATTCGGGAAGCACTACAAGCACCAGCAACGCCGCACCTCGCTCCTACCAGTCGCCTGCGGGCAAACAAGGTGTAGCCGACCAAATCGACTACTGCATCCATGGCGATGACACACAGTATGTCGAGGTGACTCTCGATCCAGGCGAAACAGTGATCGCGGAAGCTGGATCGATGATGTACATGACGGCCGGAATCGAAATGCAAACTGTTTTTGGAGATCCATCGAGCAGTGGTGGTTTTTGGAACAAAGTCGTCAGCGCAGGGAAACGAGTGATGACTGGCGAGTCATTGTTCATGACCACGTTTACGAATACTCGGCCGCAGGGGAGAGAGCACATTGCGTTTGCAGCACCGTATATGGGCCGAATTACGCCGATGCACCTGGATCAAATGGGGGGCGAATTAATCTGCCAAAAGGGCGCATTCCTTTGTGGTGCCAGAGGAATACAAGTAAGCATCGCATTCCAAAAGAAAATTGGCGTCGGTTTGTTTGGAGGCGAAGGCTTTATCATGCAACGCTTGCGCGGTGACGGCATCGCTTTGGTGCACGCTGGCGGAGCTTTAATGCACCGGGTGCTCGCGCCGGGAGAACAGTTAAAGTTAGATACGGGCTGTATTATGGCATTGAGCCCGTCCGTCCAATACGACATTCAATTTGTCGGTGGCGTAAAAAACACTTTGTTCGGTGGGGAAGGTCTTTTCATCGCAACCGTGACTGGCCCAGGGCCGATTTGGCTTCAAAGCTTGCCCTTCTCGCGATTGGCAGGAAGTATCGTCAGTGCGGCTGGAGGACGCGGTAAGCATACCGAAGAAGGCTCCGTGCTCGGTGGATTGGGTGGGATGTTAATGGGTTCAAATAACCAGTAGCCAGTTTCGAAAGTTGACGTTGTCCCCTCACCTGCGTAGGCGGCCCAGATTGTGAGACTGTCAGTTTGATCCATGTTCTACCTAAGCGTCAAAAACTGAAGTGTTGAGGATTGTCGTTTGCGGTTCATTCGCGGAATCAATCATCGGACCCGCATAGTATCGAGCAAAAGTTTCAAGCCACCCTAGCCCGCATCTGGGGCGAAGCAACGCCAGCAACGGAGGCATGATCATGTATACTTCTAGCGGAACGGCGCAAGCCAAATGGCACTCACTCACTTTGTTAGCGGAACGGCGCAAGCCGTCCGGTGAGTTGCCGTTAAATACTGCCAAACCGGAGGGCTCGCGCCCGTTCGCTACAAAAGCACATTCGAAAATGAGTACAGTTAGACGCAAGTCCTCCGGTACTTCAATGTGATTCAAGACTGCGGTTGACTATGACGGCGAACAAGTCCGAGATCAATTTAAATCTTGGGCGACCAGACGCTTGAAAGAGCATCGGAAACTGAACGTACCGAATAGTACAGTTCGCGAGCATTGGTGGACGCGAAAAGGTAGCGTTCGATATTTGTTCGACGACGAATCGCTGGAAGCGACCATTCTTTATACTCTTGAGGCTCAAGACTTAGGCGGTTCGAAGATGGACCACCAATTTTAGCGGTGTGGCGCAAACCGACCGGTGCCCTGCCGAAACTACAATTTTCCTTTTCATTTTACCCTTTTTCAACTCACCGGAGGGCTCGCGCCCTGCCGCTTGAAATAAAACTGCTCGCGCAAGGGGAGCACTTTCGAACTCAGACAAACTCAACCGTGCATTAAAGCTCGCTATTGTACAGGTTTCTCAAAGGTATTAAACTTGCAAGAAGCGTTGGGTTTTTAACATCAATTTCAAGGACGAGATCAAAATGAGCCTTTCTTTTTCTAGTTCAAATGAGTTTTTCTTTTTAATTGTCGCAGTCATATTGTCAATTGTCACCTCGATCATTCTAGGGCTTGCACTGGCCATCGGTTTCACATTGACTTGCATTTTTACTTCGATAGACCTTGGAAGTGCAACGATTTGTGGCCTTCTGGCCATTGGAATCACGAGTTGGTCGTTTTTTCAGTTACTGATGGTCATCGACCGTATGAGGAGAGACTTCGAAGAGGACTTAACTGACGAAGAAGTTGATTCAGATGTGCTCACGGAGGATCAAGTTGATACGATTACAGAGCAATTGACGGAAGCGATTTTGATGCGGGTTTCCGTGCCACAGGCTCGAACGAGAAGAAGTTCTGGGAGAAGTCGCTAAACACCCTTTCTGGCGTTTCGACTTGGAAGGTATCGAGTTTTCTGCGATACTCTTTCACACGCGGATTAGCCACTCATTTAGGGGTGGTTTTCGCCTTTTTTAGGGCTCAATGGGAGTCCAAATACCAGGGCTTGGATGGATATCTGGGCCCGCGACAATTCTGCGTCCGCCATTGGTTGGCTCATCCCGATCATGGGACGCTTGTTTTATTTGGGAGACTGGCTGAATGTACAAGAACTTGAACGCGACCGTATTGGGTGTTTCTGGAAGACAAAGCGAATTGATCGAATTGGCAATGACCTACGGGTTTCGCGGTTTGGATATCGATATCGTCGATTTAGTCAAACGAACGCAGCGCAGCGAATTTGAAAAAGCTGCTCGGTATCTGCTGAGTGCCAAAATGTTGGTAAGCGGTTTCGAAACACCGATAGACTTGGATAGCGACGATGAGACTTTTGAAAAAACCATTGCATTGTTGCCTGCCACCATTGAAATCGCAGGTAGAGTCAATGCAAGGGCCGGATTCCTGCGATTGCCAGCTGCCACGGACCGTCTGCCATTCCATGAGTATTTTGATGTCCTGCGCAAACGAGTTGATCGCATCGCCGAGATTTTCGCAGCAAACAAAGTGATGCTAGGGTTGTATTTTTCGACTGCCATAGAAAACCGCGAAAATCGCCAGTTCAAATTCATTCAGGATGTGGACGGATTTTTGGCTTTTTTCAACGCTTGCTCCAATCCAAGCGTTGGGTTGGTTATCGATTCTTTCAACTGGGTCGTTGGCGGTGGAACATTTGAGCACTTGGCTTCGATTCCGGGCAATCGCATTGCAGTATTGCGGCTAGCCGACGCTGAAGTGTTGCCAACGGTAGCCGACGCAAGCCTAAAGATGCGTCAACTGGCAGGCACAACTGGTGTAATCGACAATGTCAGAATCGTGTCGGTTTTGAGCAAGGGTGGCTTTGATGGTCCGATAACTGCGTTTGGACATTCAAGCAATTTCGGTGGCATGACCCGGGATTCGATCGTCGCCAAAAGCCAGGATTCTCTCGATAATGTGCTTGCTGGAGCTGGATTGCCCACTTTCACGCGTAGACCGGATATGATAGTAGAATCCACTTCACCGTTGGTCTTGGAAGACATCGGATTGGAAGCGTAACTGCCGGTTTTTGTCTTAAGCCTTCACGTAGGTCCGGCTGTCCTCAGCCGGACCTCGCGATTGGACAGGCTGAGGACAGCCGGACTTCGCGTTGCCAAGAATCGGGGGAAAAATTATTACTAATCAATGTTTACTGGCTTTTGCGCTGTTCGTCAGCCTTAGGACAGGCTGACCTTTGTCTTGAGATTGCAATGACTAGATTGACGCTTCGTGTTGTTCAAGGGGCAGATCGTGGTCGCACTTATGCGGACCTCAAGACGCCCATCTCAATTGGTCGTGAAGAAGGTAACTCGATTCAACTGAACGACGAGCGCATTAGTCGATTTCATTGCAAGATCCAAGAGGACAACGATCATATGGTGCTTACCGATTTGGAGAGTACCAATGGGACTCGCGTCAATGGCCAAGATTGCCAGCTCCGTATCTTGCGGTTCGGCGACATTATTACAGTGGGCCGAAGCATGCTCCTTTTCGGGACACATGATCAAATCAATTCCCGAGTTCAAGAGAGTCTAACGGCAGTCGAAGAGTCTCGCATCAAGAAAACAGATAGCGGCGACTTTGATTTAGATCCAGGATTGGCCGAGTCTGTTCGCGCCCTGCGAGACCTCAATCAGCCGCCACAATTGCCGGAACGATTGAGCCCTAGTCAAGCAGCACAATTGGCGGAACTCTTCGAATATTTTCATGCTCGAATTGGCGAAATTGTCGACGTGGTCAAAATAAATGACAAACGTGCGTCAATAAACGTAGATTTAGCGACATGGCAATTGATGCTTCAGCTATACAGCCGCCTGTCGGAACTCATTCGGGGAATTGCGGACCCCGATTTTAAGCTACCCGGCTAACCTGAATTATTCACAACCCGCTGCGTAAGCGAGGGACCGCATGCAAATCCCTCGCTTGCGCAGCGGGTTGTGAAAACAGTTTGAACCTTTTCTTACTATCGAAAATTATCATGGCTTCCTTTCTGCAATTCACCAAAATGCATGGTGCTGGCAACGACTATGTATACGTGAATGGTTTCGACCAGTCACTGCCGTCAGATCTACCTCAATTGGCGGTCCAAGCGTCTGATCGTCGTTTTGGAATTGGAGGGGACGGCTTGATTGCAATTTTGCCAAGTGAACAAGCAGACGCGCGAATGCGAATGTTTAATGCAGATGGCAGCGAGTCCGAAATGTGTGGCAACGGAATTCGATGCGTAGCAAAATACATTTACGATCACGGAATATGCAAGAAAGAATCACTCACTATCGAAACGGGGGCTGGAGTTCTTTCCCTCGTTCTATCAATTGCGAACGATCTGGTCTCGCAAGTGACTGTCGACATGGGACCGCCGAGGCTCGAGGCAGCCCAGATTCCGACTACGCTTGGTGCGAGCGCAAACTCGCATGTTATCAATTGTCCACTTGAGTTTCGCGGTCATACGCTTTTTGTAACGTGTGTTTCGATGGGCAATCCGCATTGTGTGATCTTCGTACCTGAAGCGACTGACGAATTGGTTTTAGAAATCGGTCCCTTGATTGAACGCGACGATCGGTTTCCGAAGAAGACGAACGTTGAATTCGTTGAGGTTTTGTCGCCTGGCGAAGTTTTGCAACGCACTTGGGAACGAGGGTCCGGAGAAACCTGGGCTTGTGGAACTGGTGCCAGTGCAGTGTGTGTGGCAGGCGTATTGACTGGGCATACCGATCGACAGATTCTCAATTCACTGCGGGGTGGCCAATTGCGTTTGCGTTGGGACGAAAAGAGCAATCATGTATTCATGACTGGACCAGCCGTCGAAGTCTTTTCAGGCCAATGGCAACTCGGCAAGTAATGCGATTTCCAAAATTCGACCTCCAACGTATGACCATGCGTTGGGGTGGAACTCTGTTGGCGTTTGGCATACGGGCCTGGATGAGAACACTCGATTCTCGCATCGTTTGTTACGATCCCAAAATGGACCCTGCTGTCGCGGACTTCGATGGCCCAGCCATCTACGTTGTTTGGCATGAGTATCTTGCTTTGCCTCCCTGCCACCGTCGCGGTTGCGATGTGACGATGCTTTTGAGCCAGCATCGCGATGCGCATTGGCTAACGGAAGTCATCAGTCAATTTGGTTTCAAAATCGTTCGCGGTTCGACTTCACGCGGTGGTGTACAAGCGATTTTGCAGATCAGGCGAAACAACAGAGGTACAAGTCTCGTCATCACGCCGGATGGCCCTCGAGGGCCAAGACGCGAGTTATCTGGGGGTTGCGTGTTCCTGGCTGGACTGCTGGGAATCCCAATAGTTCCGTTAGGTTGTGGATTTGATCGGCCATGGCGAAATACACGCGCTTGGGATAAGTTTGCGATACCGCGACCGAGTTCACGTGCAAGAATCGTTCTTGGACCTGCAATTCGAGTCCCACGCAGATTAAGCAAAGACGAGATAGAGGAATACCGGGTACACATTGAATCGACGCTGGTGTTGGTGACTCAGGAAGCGGAAACTTGGGCGGCGGATGGGTCGATGAGAGTTGGCGAACGAGGTTTTTATCCTGTTCCACAAGGAGCAATACAATTGTGACAGGTTTCCTATGGAGCGATGATGCGGATGCATTCTTTGGCGAACAACCAAGTGTCAATCCAAACAAGCGCAAACCGGCCTCGAAGATGACTGGAAAGACACCAGTCAAGCCCCGTCCAGGTACTAGCTCGGATGCACCCCTCAGCGTTGCGCAACTGAATGCGTGGGTGAAGAATGCGATAGAACAATCGATACCTACTTTTTGGCTTGCAGGCGAAATTGGAAACCTTAACCAGTCGGCTTCCGGTCATGTTTATTTAACGATCAAAGACGCTACCAGTCAAGTTTCAGCCGTGCTTTGGCGATCGACATTCGAACGCATTGGCATGGATCTTCGTGAGGGAATGGCGGTATTAGTGCAGGGCCGCATCGAAGTCTACGGCCCACGCGGAACGTATCAAGTCATCATCAATCGCATGGAGCAGCAGGGACTCGGAGCGTTGCAAGCTGCGTTTCGTAGGCTTCATGCCAAACTTGAAAAAGAGGGCTTATTCGCACCTGAGCGCAAGAAGTCGTTGCCAACGTTTCCAACTCGGATTGGATTCGTAACAAGTCCTAGCGGCGCGGCGATTCATGACTTTACGCAAGTTCTCAAACGACGTTGGCCGGGCGCGAGTGTCTTGATCATTCCGTCGCGCGTTCAAGGTGATGGGGCAGCATTGGAAATTGCAGAAGGCATCCGTGTAGCCGCGCTTTTGAAACCGGCGCTCGATGTGTTGGTGATCGGTAGAGGCGGTGGTTCCCTCGAAGACCTATGGTGCTTTAACGAAGAGGTGGTTGTGCGAGCTGTTGCAGCCTGCCCGCTGCCAACGGTTTCGGCGGTTGGCCATGAGATCGATGTAACGCTTTGTGATTTGGCCGCCGATGTACGAGCCCTTACACCATCGGAGGCGGCCGAGAGGATCGTTCCCAGCCGGGATGAAGTGTTTGAAACACTTGCGACAATTCAACGTCGACTGGATACGTTGCTGCTTCATCGTCTGAGTCAATCGGAAATGAGACTAAAATCGATTGCAAGCCGGCACGTGCTTCAATCTCCGGAACGTTTGCTCGAAACACCTACGCAGCTTTTAGATGATTTGCATGAATCTTTGGACAACACCATCGACGGTCTCATGCAGTCGCGGACCGAGCAGTTGGAAAGAGTGTCGCAAGTACTCGATGCGATCAGTCCGCTGAAGACGCTCGCAAGAGGTTATTCGGTAACGTCGGATGCGGAAAGCGAAAAAGTGATCATGAGCATCGAGCACGTGATACCGGGGCAACTCATCCGGACCAGGCTCAGCGACGGCGAATTCGTGAGCCAGGTCACTCCGTAGCCTAGGCATCCTGCCTGGGTATTTTTATCAATGGCGAATTAGTCCCAGGCATGATGCCTAGGCTACGGAAATGCGCCGAGGACCAGCGGTAGTGTTCGGGCTTGTCGGTTAATCCGGCGAAGACGGGATTGTCTTCGATGTAGCGAATGATACGGTGCGTTTCCTCTTCGTCGCGAGCCCAATGATCGTACGTCTCCTGTTGCCAAAAGCGACCGCTCTTGCCCAGTATTTTGTTGCACTCGTTGGATGTATAGGACTGAATACTATGCGATATCACTTCTCGGGGCGTTTGCTTTCTCTTTCCCTGTGCCATCCGAGCCGCGTGATCTTTCTCGGCCCATGACTCGTCGACCAGGAATAGCCAATGATGATGGCTTGGCATAACCACGAATGCCAGCAGCGAATATCGGATACCTGCAAAATGCAAGAATGCTTTGGCAACTATTTCCGCAAGTCGATCGTTTTCGAAGTGCTTCACTAGGGAATGATGGTCTAACAGTTTGTCAATAAATGCAAACAACAGTTTGTGTTTACGATGCTCCCATACATCGACGGAAAAGGTATCAGGGCGTGGCTTGCACTCCAGTTGATTTCGATAATCGTCGATCTGTTTCATTCCGGCATGCGAGAGACTGCCGTGCAAACAGCCGGTGATAAAGACAGGATGCCCCAACACATCCCAGTGAGGCAAGTTGCGTCTGCGAAATAGTCCCTCCATAGCGGACCTCCAACCGTAGCCTAGGCATCCTGCCTGGGAAAAAATGCGAAGGGTTAATACATGGAAAGCTTTAGTTTAGAAAGCGTAGCTAAGCCGTAAAATAATAGCCGGCTGGAAAACTCGGATTGAGACCCAGGCTGGAAGCCTAGGCTACGGGATAGGTGTCTCTTTGTTGCCATCGCGCAAGAATGGTGCTCGTTCTTGAACACCTTGAACTGGCTTTAGCTCTCGAATCCAGATGTTACGGAAACGTACGGGGTTTCCGTGATCTTGGATGGAGATCGGGCCTTTTGGTGGATGGGCCTTGTATTGCGGTGGACGATTGAACGGTGTGTCGCCAAGCAGTTGAAAATGATTAAGGATCAAAACACCGTTGTGAACCGCCGTGATATAGGCTGGCGTTTCCAACGATCCATTTTCTTTGAATTTAGGTCCTGTCCAAAAGATGTCGTATGTATTCCACTCGCCTGGGCGGCGCATTGCATTGGCCATTGGCGGTGTTTGTTTGTAAATAGCGCCGGCCTGCCCATCATAGTAGGTGAGGTTGTCGAACGAATCGAGTACTTGTAGTTCGTACCTCCCCATCATAAAGACGCCGCTGTTACCTCTGCCTTGGCCACTTCCAACGCCAGGCGTGGGAGCGGACCATTCGATGTGTAATTGACAGTCCCCGAACTCAGTCTTGGTTGAAATCTGTGCTTTGCCACAAATCAATACCCCGTCCTTAAGTTCCCAGCTATCCGCATTCTTCCATTGCGACTTGTCTTTTCCATCGAAAAGCACAACAGCATCGGAGGGTGGCTCGGCGTTTTGTGCACCAGGAGTAACTACGGCGGGTGCAGTCCATTTTATCCCATTGAGATACTCTTCGCCGGACGCATACGAAGCGGCAACGAACGAACAGGAAAAAGCCAAAAGACGGTAAGTGGCATGATTCCAGTGTGTGACGCGCGAAAAAATAGCAAGCATGATTGGCGACAACTGTTGTTAGGGGTAGGTAAACATCTCGCCGAATAGAAGCAAAATGCATTTCTTTGATCCCGGCAGGATAATCATTGTAATCAATTTGAGAGCCACACAGTAGGCAATCACATTGGTCCGCTCTCCGAGGTTCGCCTAATAAGGTTTATCTCCGGAAATGGCGACTCGATGCATTTCACGTCGGTAGCCTGTGTAGTCATTGAGAGCATAATGGAGCACGGCTCGATTATCCCAGAAAGCAATGGCTCCAGGGGTCCAACGAAAGCGGCAGGTGAACCTCTCATGGCTGGCATGTGCAAAGAGGTATTCCAACAGAGGCTTACTTTCCAGTTCCGTCATGTCCTTGAAACGGATCGTAAAAGTTCGGTTTACGAAGAGCATCTTCCTACCGGTTTCAGGGTGTGTTCGCACGACTGGATGCTCCATTTCTTCCAAGGCCTTTTCGCTCGCGACGACTTTCATATTTTTCCAGTTTTCTTTTGCCCTACCCTCAGGAGCAAATGGACCTCGCGCGGAGTGTATTGCGGTCATTCCATCCAGCAAATGCTGCATGCCACGTGACAAAGTTTCGTAGGCCAAATACTGGTTCGAAAATAGCGTGTCGCCGCCAAAAGGCGGAACATCGAGCGCATACAAGATCGAACCCATCGCAGGACACTCCTGATGCGTGACATCGGCGTGCCAAGCCCCGCCAAAGTTCATGGTCGTTTCGTCGGCTTCCTTTAAGACTCGAATGATCTCAGGATATTCCTCTAACCCTTGTACGAAGTCGTGTTCTTCGAGCAGACCAAAGCGAAGTCCAAACGCAATTTGCTGTTCGGGCGTTAACTTTTGCTCGCGAAAAAAAATCACCAAATGTTCGAGCAATGCCTCTCGGATTTCCGAAATGGTTTCGTCGCTAAGATCGTTTGCCAAAGACACACCAGTAATCTCGGCGCCGAGCGAGCCAGCAATTCGAGTTGCACAAATCTTCGTAAGAGTCATTGCTTCCGCCCAAAAAAAGTTTCCCTGACTATTCTCTTTTTCCCGACCGCTCATCGTTTCCCAGAAGGCAGCAACTCCAGACTGCTTTTCCAACCAAGTGGATCGCAACAATCTCCGTCGGGTCAATAATCTCCACACGAGACAATCAAACCATGATTCGCGCTATTGAATGAACAAGCAAGCTGGAAGGAAGCCACCAGGATATGAACTTCAACATCATCATGCAACCACCCCACCGAAAACAGGTAGTGTCCGTCGTGTCCCCACGTTTTCCACTCGGAAGCATCTGCATAACATGGAATTCGACGGATGCTCCCTGGCAAAGTCAAACTTTCTGAGTATTGTTCTCGAATGAACGGGAGTAGAATTAGTCGAGATCGCGACGAAACAATACTCCACCGATGCATCAGAAATCCCTTCCTTAAGCCCGCCGGGCAACATCGCAACCAATTCGTCGCTGAACGATGACATTATTTGAAAGAATCTGAGTATGAAACGATTTCCCTTGAGTGTATTGATTTTGCTCGTTTGGCTCTGCGTTACAAGGTGTTCCATGGCCCAGCTGGTAACCAGACCTCCCAAAGATCTCGGACTCGATCCTTTCTATACCAAATATGTCAATGCAGATGGCTATCCGATCGTTGCATCGGAAAAGGTCGACGATTATGCCCTCAAGGAAGCGGCTTACCTCGTCAATAGGATGTTGCAAGCGAGACCGGATGTTCGCAGTGCCATGATTCAAAGCGGCTCGCGGCTGATTGTAATGGCTCATAATGAATTTACGACCGATTTGCCTGAACAGCGAAATATGACCCCCAAGGATTTTTGGGATGCGCGTGCACGGGGATTGGGAGGATCAAAAACCGACGCTATCTGCTCGTGTGGCGAAGAGAACTTGCTGGCCTTCCAAGGAGATCCCTATTCCAGCGAAAACCTTTTAATTCATGAATTCGCACACAACATGCACCTACGTGGATTAATTCGCATTGACACGACTTTTGATAGCCGATTGGAGAACTGCTACGAAAAAGCTTTAAGCGAAGGCTTGTGGAAAGGCAAGTACGCATCCGTCAACCACATGGAGTATTTTGCTGAAGGCGTTCAGTCTTGGTTCAACAACAATCGCGAGCCAGATCACGATCACAATCATGTGAACACGCGAGCGGAGTTGTTCGAGTACGACCCACGTCTAGCCGCCATCTGCAAGGAGGTTTTCGGTGATGAAAAAGTGAGCTATACCAAGCCGCTCGATCGGTTGAGCGATCACATGTCGGGATACGATCCGTCCAAAGCCCCGACGTTTGTCTGGCCGGAGCGATTGGTAAAAGCAAAACAAGAGATTCGCGAGAAGGTCAAGGAACAAGGAGATAATCGACGCCAAGTTTACGACAAATAAGTATATCGCAACAAGGACTTTTCGTGAACCCTATTGTTTTGATTGCGATTGGGATATGCATTGTACTTGGGAGCATTCTCTGGCTGCGGCTGCACGCATTTCTTGCTCTAACGTTAGGTGCGTTCGTTGTGAGTGGACTGACCAGCGAAGTGTATCTCCAAGAGGCAATGAGATCCAAATTCCTTGGGGATTCAACTCGTATTGCCATTCAAAAATTAATTGTTCAGAATGCGGCGGACACAAAGCTGCAAGGAAACACATTTGACTTGAGAGCAGTTCGAGAGCAATCTCGATTCGAAGTCATGAAGAATAAAGAGGTTATGGAATCTGAAGCACAGAGCAAAGCGATCGAGTTCTCCAAAAACCAATCCATTATGAGTCGCATCACGACGGCCATCGGCGAAACCTGTGCAAAGATCGGATTGCTTATTGCCACAGCTTGTGTCGTGGGCCGATGCATGCTGACAAGCGGTGCTGCCGAAAGGATTGTCAGAGATGGATTGTTGATTGTTGGCGAGAAGAATGCGCCGATTGCATTTTCCTTTAGTACGTTTGTCCTCGGCATCCCTGTTTTCTTTGACAGTGTTTTTTTGTTAACGATTCCACTGGCGAAAGCAACGTGGCTAAAACATCGAAAGAATTACTTATTGTATACGCTGGCGTTGATTACTGGCGGAACAATCACGCACTCGCTTGTACCGCCTACACCGGGCCCCTTGTTTGTGGCCAAAGAATTGGGGGTTAGCATTGGTTTGATGATCGTTGTAGGAATTGCTGTCGGGATGTGCTGTACATTGTTTGGATTGGCTTTTGCATATTGGGTCAATGGCCGAATGGATATTCCGGTTCGAGATACACCCGAAGCGATGAAGCAACTTCAGAAACTCTCAAGCCGAAGCTTGAGCGATCTACCACCACTTTGGCTTTCGCTGGTGCCAATATTGTTGCCGGTGGTGTTGATTAGTGGTGCAACGATCCTTGAAAGCAATCTTGATCCTGCACAGTCCGTTCCAAGTGTCATAGCGTTACTAGGGGACACCAACGTGGCACTTAGCCTTGCGACTGTGATTGCCATGATTATGTCGCATGTTTATTCACGACAAGGAGAATCTTTGGCGGATCAAATTCAACAGGCCATGCAGGAAGCTGGCGTAATTCTCCTGGTCTGCTGCGGAGGTGGCGCATTCGGTGCAGCGTTGCATCAAACCGGAGTTGGGCCGTTTATCCAACGTTTGTCTGGATCGGAGCCGCTGGACTTTGCGTTGCTTCCGTTGGCATTCCTCGTTACGGCAGTCATTCGAACGGCACAAGGTTCGTCGACCGTGGCCATGTTGACTGCCGTCGAAATCGTTCGAAGCCTAGCCCCAGACTTGCAGGCATTATCGTATCACCCAGTCTATCTGGCGGTTGCGATTGGCTGTGGGTCGAAGCTGATTCCGTGGATGAACGATAGTGGATTTTGGGTCATATGCAAAATGAGCGGCTTGACCGAAAAGGAAATGCTGAAGACGCAGTCGCCTATGGTCGGTCTAATGGGAGTCGTTGGGATTCTCGTTACAATGTTGGCAGCCAAGTTGATCCCGCTTACGAACTAAGCGACTTTTGGTGGGTTACCGGTTCTGATATCTCCATTCTTTAGGAAGTGAATTCAAGCTTGTGAATGCTACCCACTTCCGTACGAGCAAAGTATACTAATAGGTTCGCAAGCGTAGTCGCTATTCGGAATTAAGTCTTTGCAATTTGACTAAAAGGGCTAATCGTTCTATGGATTCGCAACTTGCCATCGCTAGACAGCCAATTTTGGAACAGCCTGATTTTCGTTCAGAAGTTCCAATATTTGAATCGGGCGACCATCTTAGCCAACGTGAATTTCATGCGCGCTATGAACTGATGTCGAAAAGCATCAAAGCAGAGTTGATAGGAGGAATAGTCTACATGCAATCGTCACTGAAACGTTCTCACGGTCGAACACATAGCCTGTTAATGTGCTGGTTACGCAATTACGAGAATGAGACGCCAGGCGTGGAATGCTACGATAATGCTACGAATATCCTAGGTGATGAAAGCGAGCCACAACCGGACGCGTGCCTCGTAATCGTTCCCGACAAAGGTGGGCAGTCCCGAATTACGCCAGATGATTACTTGGAAGGCGCCCCAGAGTTTATCGGCGAAATTGCTTCGAGCTCAGAATCGATCGATCTGCATACCAAAAAACGAGATTACGAACAAGCGGGCGTCAAAGAGTATTTGGTTATTGCGTTGCGTCAAAAAAAAATCATTTGGTTCATCAATCGGTCTGGTCGTTTTGAAGAGTTACAAGCGCAGCCAGACGGTTTTTATCATTCAGAGTTGTTTCCTGGTTTGTGGCTAGACCCAATTGCCTTTACTGCACTCGATGGTAGAAGATTGCTAAACGCACTACAAATTGGATTGGAGACAGCTGAGCATGCCGCGTTTGTAAAACGACTACAGTAAGACTCGCGAGCTGAAACTAAGCACGCATGCATAAGATTCTTCTTGTGCATGCGTGCTTATTTGCGTGAGTGCTTTTGAAAATCGTTAATCTGACGAACAAAATCGATTCCCAAAGCATCTTGTAGTTGTTGGCCGACCGCTCTACAATATTCCCAGTCAATTTGATTTCTTTGAGCCGTTAGGATTCCCTTGATGTCTTGTTGGTCTTGAGGTCGATCAGCAAGCAACTTCATCAACAAGAGGTCTTCTGCGGTCGAGACTTGTAGATGACGACGAGCAATTTTGACACTCGTTGCCCTTTCGATTACCTGTCTCTCGAAGCCTGACAACCCAATAGCCAAATCGATCGTTACACCGGTTTGTTTGTGTCGAAGTGGCAAAATATTCGAACGCCGGATTACTTCGGACACGTTTGGAAATAGTGGTTCAAGCGGTGTATCGTCAATGCTTTCTGCCAGGGACAACGCATCGAGTACATCACAGTGCAACACGATATCTACGTCTTCCGTCGCGCGCATCTTTCCTCGGATCGATGCTGCAAGGCCTCCGATTAGTGCGTATTGTATTCCCTTTTTCTCAATCACTCGTACAGTATCAATGAGCGCACGTTCAAGTGTCTTATCCATTATTTAAGGCGTCCATCGCCGAAAAACACTGGACCATTTTTTCTCGAAGTTTCAGTTTGTTTTGCCATCGCGCTTTATTCAATGCCATTTGGTTAACGAGTCCCTTTTTTGCGGCATGTATCGTATCGTAATAATCTAGGTACTGTTCCAGCCGTTCTTCTGGCGTCCGAGAATCAGACTGATCTCTGCTGGCGGCAGACACTTTTTCGTTATAGAAATCCCAGTCGTGTTGTGGAGCAAAGTTCATTCCGAGTCTGTTTCGACGGGTTCTTCGGTCTCGTAAAACTTGATGCGCACCTCGGTTCGGTTTCGGTCGTTGACGCGAGTGTATTTCAACAAATCGACCATGTCCAAGACGAGGACCAACCCAAGTCCGCCCACTTCAAGGTCATCCGGGTCATCCGCATATTCGTCTGGCCGTATGTTGCCTGACTGAGGATCAAAGGGTCTTCCATCATCTTCTATAACGAGGATGAGTTGTTGATCCACAATGCTCAGGGAGATATCGATCAAATGTTCGTCGAGGTCCATGAAGGCATAACGAATTACATTGACGACTAATTCCTCGAGGGCCAAGTTTACGGTGTAGCCAGAACGGTAAGGTGTCGAATACGAATCGAGAAACTCACCCACCTTAGCGTACAAATCCTTTAATTCGGAAATTTCATTCTTGATCGCAAGCTTCAACCCAGGCACTGACTTTGGTGCTATGACAGCCGCTTGTTCCGGAGTTGCGGCTAGTTCGCTCGGTTGCTCCGTTGTTTGACCAGGCGTTTGACCTGTCGGTTCAATGCCTAAGAGCTGTAGGGCCTCGTCCAGTGTTGAGACGATCGGCATTACCTTGTCCATCTTAGACGTTCGTAGGACGGACTCGACCATTTTTTCTGGTTTTAGTAGGACGAGCTTGCATCCAGCCTTCTTCAGTTTTTTGGTGTTGGCAAACAAAAAACCAATCCCTAGCGACGACATGAAGGTGACTGCTGACATGTCGACCACTGTCGGAAGGCTACGATTCACGACCAAATGCGAGAATTGTTCCTCAATTTGGTCTACGCCATTTGCGTCAAAGCGCCCTACCAGGCACACGTGGGCAATATCGTCACGATCTCTTATTAGTAGTTCCATATGGCACCTTGGGTTTGAGTTGTTTCCGCATTTTAATGCGAAATTGCCGACAATGCACCCACCTGTAACGACACTTTCGAAGTTTTTCTCTCCGTCTAGGCGATTAGCATCGTGCGATTAATTAGTGTCGTAGTGGACGAGGCTACGAGTCCAGTCGCCAGGGACTCGTAGCCTCGT
>JAYTVL010000648.1:0-39813 GCA_043744075.1 Pirellula sp.
CGATCACAACATGGGCCGCAAACCGTGGGCTAGCGCCCTTCGGCTAATCAGCCGCAACGCGCTAGCGTCCGGTTCAGCCCGACTTATGATCGACGCCAATATCTGCATTTCGCCATATGTTGCTATGCAATTCGATTTGAGAGTAGATGTTCGTGTCGGTGGAGGCATTCAGTGATTGTCGTTCAAATCCAAGGTGTGCCAGGTGATGTGCAAATCCCTGGCTATGACAAGGAAAAGTGGTTTGTCGCCGAATCAATTAGTTTTGGTGTAGGCAAGAGCATCCAAACCTCTGATTCGAGTAAAGACATAGAAATTGGCAAAAAGGAAGAGCAGGAACTGAGCATTGAAAAGTCGGTGGATGCCGCCACTGTCTATTTGATGCACCTTGCGATGAAGGGAAGATCAGGTTCCACAGAATCAGGTTTTTTCTCTGTCGATATCCATATGATTCAAGCCAGCACCGACGGAGGAGCAGTCACGGCGTTCCTGAAAATCCGAATAGAGAACGCGATGGTCAAAGAATGGGATATCGATGCCAGTGGCGATGAACGGCCCACGGAATCGATTCGTATTTGGTTTAATAAAGCCGCAATGAAGTATCGGACGACTCACGACGGCGTGACGTTTAACACTCACGGGCCATTAGGCTGGGATGAGCAAGGGAACAAGGATTGGAAGCCACAAAAACTATTGATTAAAGATGATTGAATTATGTCCGCTTTGCTTTCTCTACGGAACGCCGATCTCGCAACATCGTTAAAAAACTTGCAAGCCGAAGTTCGGGACGATCCGTCTGAGCCCAAACACCGAATTTTTCTTTTTCAGTTGTTATCCATTCTTGGCCAATGGGAACGAGCGCTCAGCCAACTTAATGTCCTAAGGGACCTAAATGCGGAGTCCCTTTCTCTGGTGCAAACGTATCAAGAGACCTTGAATTGCGAGGCTCTTCGAGATGCCGTTTTTTTGGGAAAGCGATCGCCGCTGCTTTTTGGAGAACCGGAGCCCTGGATGGCCTTGATGTTGGAATCGCTCAAATTGACGAGCCAGGGGAAATTTGCAGAATCGGCGACTATGAGGGAGACTGCACTGCAAGATGCGCCGACCGTCTCGGGTACACTTTCGCTCTTTCCAGAGAAGGCTTCTGGCGACGACTCAGTCAAAGTCGAAGCATTTCCTTTCGAGTGGTTGGCAGATGCCGACTCACGTATAGGACCTTTTTTAGAAGCGATTATCAATGGTAAGTATTTTTGGATTCCATTTCAACGAATTGGTTCTATTGCACTTGAAAAGGTGTCGGACCTGCGAGATCTGGTCTGGCTTCCTGCTCGGTTTGAATGGGCGAATGGCGGAGAAACGGTTGGATTTATCCCGACGCGGTACGTAAATAGCCAGTCCCAATCTGACGATCATGTGCGATTGGGTTGGAAGACCATTTGGAATCAAGTTGAAGAAGGAACGTTCATCGGCTTTGGGCAGCGCCTCCTCGCAACCGACTCAGATGAATATCCGTTAACAATAATCCAGAAAATAGCGTTTCGAAACGAGTAATCTGCATGGCTGAGTTAACACAAAAGGAACGACTCCAGCCGTCGCTTTTAGATAGGCTTACGGATGATTCGCCAACCGAACGTAACGAGTCCAGGGACGCACGTGTCTTGAGCCTCAAAAAATTACGGGAATGCGTTTTACGAGACTTAACTTGGTTGCTCAACACAGAAAACATTGAATCCGTTGCCGAATTGCATTCGATGCCAGCTGTACAGACTTCCGTGTTGAACTTTGGAATCCCAGCCATCGCTGGCCTTACGGCCTCTGGCCTAGAACTGGCCAAGCTAGAACGGAATGTCCGAAATGCGATCATCGCGTTTGAACCTCGACTCCTCAAGGATAAGCTAACCGTTGAGGCGATCTTGTCAGACGGAGAGATGACTCGCAATACATTGGTATTCGATATCAACGGTGAATTGTGGGCTCAACCCGTGCCGCTTCGAATGCACTTGCGAACCGAACTGGACTTGGAAACAGGAAAGGTTTCGATTGTCGAAACCAACCAATAAGTGGACGGCCGTTGCGGTTCCGTTTATGCAACTTTCGAATGTAACATTCTGATCATGGACCAAAGACTACTGGAATTTTACAATCGAGAGTTACTCTATATTCGGGAAATGGGAGGGGAGTTCTCTCGCGATTTTCCAAAGATCGCGGGTCGGCTTGGACTGGACGGTTTTGAGTGCGCGGACCCCTATGTGGAGCGACTACTCGAGGGCTTTGCATTTTTGGCTGCACGTATCCACCTGAAGCTCGATGATGAATTCCCCAAGTTCACCGACCATTTGTTGGAAATGGTTTATCCCAATTATCTCTGCCCAACGCCATCAATGGCGATTGTTCAGTTTGAGGCCGATGCAGGACAAGGGAAATTGGAGGACGGATTTACGTTGGATCGAAGTACTTCGCTGCGCAGTCTGATGGGGGTTGGCGAACAAACGACTTGCGAATACCGAACGTCGCAACCTGTAACTCTTTGGCCATTCAACATTTCCGAGGCGGCTTACACTAGTCGCGATATTGTGGCAACGCGTTTGCCAAGCCGAATGAAGGATGTTAGGTCGGTATTGCGATTACGCTTGAAATCTACCAGCGGAATCTTGTTCAGCGACATGGCAACGGATCGATTGCCGATCTATTTGCGTGGTCGTGACAACCGAACCATGCTTCTATACGAACAAATATTTGCGGATGCTCAAGGCGTCGTTCTTTCGTGGATGAACAGTGGGAATGAAGAAACGGCCGAGGTGAAGCAACCGATATTGCCGATGGGTTTCGACGATTCGCAGGCATTGTTGCCGGTTGTCAGCAGATCGTTTCAAGGTTACCGAATGCTTAGTGAATACTTTGCATTCCAGCAACGATTTCTTTTTTTTGAACTCACCGACCTCAATCGACACCTCCGACGTTGCAAATCAAATCAAGTGGACATCATTATTCCGCTGCGTCGGCTTCACCCACGATTGGAAAACGTTGTGGATGCAGCTAATTTCGGACTTTATTGCACTCCGGCCATCAATTTGTTTCCGCATCGCGCGGATCGGATACACGTCAATGATGCTGAGGTTGAGTACCATTTGGTGCCCGACCGAACGCGGCCGATGGATTTTGAAGTTCACTCGGTATTAGGCCTCACAGGATACGATAAGAATTCCGATAAGATGGAACGGTTCCAAGCGTTTTATGAGGTGAGTGATAGTGACGTCGAGGATAAAAACCCTTCGAACAAATACTACGCGCTGCGCCGTACACAAAGGCAACTTTCTAGCAAGCAGAAAAGAAAAGGACCGCGAACGAGCTACATAGGCAGTGAAGTTTACGTTTCGATTGTTGACGCAGATCAAGCACCCTATGCATCTAGTTTGGCCCAGTTGGATCTGCGCATCATGTGTACCAATCGGGATCTTCCTCTATCGATGCCAGTTGGAAAATCTTCGACCGATTTCACGCTCGAATCCGGTGCGCCTGTTCGATCGATTCGCTGCCTGGCTGGCCCCACGGAACCCAAACCGTCTTTTTCCGAATCCGCAGGGGAAAGAAGCTGGCGTTTGATCAGCCACTTGTCGCTCAACTATCTGTCGCTTGTAGATGGGGACGGCAAGGGTGCCGCGGCACTACGCGAGATGCTATCGCTTTACCAGGAAGTCTATGAGACAGAAGAAGTGCGTCAATCGGAAGGGTTGGTTTCTGTCAGCTCCAAGCCAATTGTTCATCGACTGTCGCAACGAGGACCATTGACCTTTGGGCGTGGACTTGAAGTAACAGTTACCTGTGACGAAAGTCGCTTTGAAGGCTCTGGGGTTTTCCTGCTGGGATCCGTACTTTCCGAGTTCTTTAGCAAATATGTCTCGATCAATTCTTTTACGCAAACTGTGCTTCGAACATTGGAGAGAGGGGAGGTGATGAGATGGCCGATCAACATTGGACGTCGCCCGAATCTCTAGCTCGATTACGGACGCTTCAAAACGAACCCTTTCGATTTACGTTTTTGTCGGCAATTCGAATGCTAGATTGCATTTCGGGAGACCAGGAGCAGACAGGCAAGTCCAGTCGTCCATCGAAAGAATCTTTGCGCATTGGCCAACGGCCTTCGTTGACTTTTGCGCCAAGTTCAATCGCCAGCATTCAGAATCGAACTAGCGATGGGAAGTGGCAATTGCAGACCTATTTCCTTGGTTTATTTGGGCCCAATGGTCCTCTTCCAACGCATTTCAGCGATTTCGCAGACCAGCGAATCAAACACCATCGAGATCCTACATTTTCGGCATTCGCTGACATGTTTCACCATCGGATGGCGAGCTTCTTTTATCGAGCATGGGCGTCAAGCCAGCCGACAGTTCATTTAGATCGTCCTGTGTCGGATCGGTTTTCGGAATACGTGGCGTCGCTGTGCGGGCTTGGGATGAAGCCGTTGCGAAATCGCGACCAGATGCCTGACAAAGCCAAGCTGTTTTTTGCAGCGCACCTCGCGTCTCAGACTCGGCATGGTTCCGGCCTAAGGTCGATTTTGGCTGCCTTCTACAAAGTGGATGCTCAGTTGATTCCTTTTGTTGGCCATTGGGTGCCGTTGCCCGGCGATTGCATTTGGAAAGTCGGCACCACGCGTCATTCCGGCGAGCTTGGCAGGAGCATCACATTGGGTTCAAGAGTTCGGGATTGCCAGCAACGCTTTCGCATCGTGCTTGGCCCGCTCGATTTCGTGCCGTTTTGTCAACTGCTTCCAAACGGCGCAAGCATGAAACGACTGCGTTCGATTGTGGATCAATACGTAGGATTTGAACTTTCTTGGGATGTTCAGCTCGTTCTCAGGAACAAGGAAGTCCCACGAATGAGATTGGGACGGCAGGGTCAACTCGGTTGGACGACTTGGCTTTCCAGTCGACCACCAGAGTGTGATGCAGATGAGTTGATTGTTAATCCGGCCGTTCGTTCGGAAAAGCACTATAAAAAACCCTCTCGCATGAAACCTAGCGGTTTTCAACGCGAACCATTAACCACCGGAGTCTAGCTGTGTCTGAGATTAGTCGTTCGAAGCTGTTTGGAAAGCTCAATGCAATCGGTTTCAAAGCCATCGAAAGCGCAACGACGTTTTGCAAATTGAGGGGAAATCCCTACGTTGAAATCGTTCACTGGTTCCACCAAATCTTGCAACTCCAAGATTCGGATTTTCATCAAATTATTAAGAAATTCGAACTGCAGCCAGCCAGGATTGCCAAAGACTTCACTGACGCATTGGATCGACTTCCTCGCGGTGCAACCAGTATATCCGACCTTTCGGCACATGTGGATGAAGCGGTAGAGCGAGGCTGGCTCTTTGCCACGCTGATGTTCGGGCAAAACCAAGTTCGAACTGGCCATCTCATTGTCGGTTGTCTAAAAACGCCAACTTTACGAAATACATTGATGGGTATTTCGCGTGAATTCGAAAAGATCAAATTGGATCAGTTGTCGGAAGACTTCGCCAAAATTGTCGGCGGATCACCAGAAGAATCGATGCTCAGTAAAGACGGAAGCTCCGTCGGTGGTGGTGCGGTTCCGGGCGAAGCGAGTGGGGCCATGCCCGGGCAATCGAGTGGCCAAGACGCGCTGAATCGGTATACGGTGGATCTGACCGAACAAGCCAGATCCGGCAAGATCGATCCGATCGTAGGTCGTGACGAAGAGATTCGTCAAGTGGTAGATATTCTTATGCGACGACGTCAAAACAATCCCATTCTCACTGGCGAAGCTGGAGTAGGAAAGACGGCAGTGGTAGAGGGCTTCGCACTTCGAATCGCATCCGGTGATGTGCCCCCCGCGCTCAGGGATGTTTCGTTAAGAGCGCTCGATGTCGGACTTCTGCAAGCAGGTGCAAGCATGAAAGGAGAGTTCGAAGAGCGACTCAAACAAGTCATCGAAGCCGTGCAATCCTCCCAGAAACCGATCATACTCTTTATCGACGAGGCGCATACGTTGGTCGGTGCGGGTGGCGCTGCCGGTACAGGAGATGCCGCGAATTTACTCAAGCCAGCCCTTGCTCGGGGAACTCTTCGAACCGTTGCTGCCACCACTTGGGCTGAATACAAAAAACATATTGAAAAAGATCCGGCCTTAACACGCAGATTTCAAGTGGTGCAAGTGGAAGAGCCATCCGAGGAAAAAGCTATCTTGATGATGCGAGGCTTGGCATCTACGCTCGAGAAACATCACCGAGTACAAATACTGGATGAAGCCATCGAAGCGGCTGTCCGATTGTCTCATCGCTACATACCTGCGCGTCAATTGCCAGATAAATCGGTTAGCCTGCTTGATACATCCGCGGCTCGAGTCGCTATCAGCCAACACGCTGTTCCGGCAGAAGTGGATGATTGTCGCCGTCGAATCGAAGCCTTGAAAACAGAGCTCGAAATCATCGATCGTGAAAAAGTAGTGGGCATAGAAACCGTTGATCGAGAGAGCTCCGCTCGGGAAAAGATGCTCCAGGAGCAAGTGCGTCTGGAGGGATTGGAGGAACGATGGAAGTCCGAAAAGAAATTGGTCGACGATATTTTAAAAATTCGCGCCAAGCTACGAGAACGTAGCGGCAAGGTGGAAGGGACTCATAGTAAACTGGAGCAACAGGCCGATACGCAAGCCCAAATTCCTGAGCCGGCCATGAAACTAACCGATGAGCAGCGAGAAAAGTTGTTGGGGTTGCTTCGAGAACATCAAGGGAAACTCGATGATCTCCAAGGTGACAATCCATTGATTCTTCCCACAGTGGATGAGCAAGCGGTTGCTTCGGTAGTGGCCGACTGGACCGGAATACCTGTTGGTAGAATGGTCAAGAATGAGATTGAGGCCATTTTAACGCTCGGTGACACGCTCAATCGCCGAGTCATCGGTCAACGCCATGCATTGGACATGATCGCCAAACGAATTGAAACCTCCCGTGCCAAGCTCGACAATCCCAACAAACCGATCGGTGTCTTTATGTTGGCTGGCCCATCCGGTGTCGGCAAGACCGAAACTGCCATGGCGCTCGCAGAATCACTATACGGTGGTGAGCAGAACATTGTCACTATCAATATGAGCGAGTTTCAAGAGGCACATACCGTTTCGACATTGAAGGGAGCGCCTCCCGGATACGTCGGCTATGGTGAAGGCGGCATCCTGACGGAAGCAGTTCGACGCAAACCTTATAGCGTTGTCTTGTTGGATGAAGTCGAAAAGGCGCATAGCGATGTCCACGAAATCTTCTTCCAAGTATTCGACAAAGGGATCATGGAGGACGGCGAGGGGCGATTGATTGATTTTAAGAATACGTTGATTTTATTGACAACAAACGTCGGCAGCGAATTGATCATGAATATGTGTAAAGACCCTGAGCTCATGCCGAGTCCAGAAGGGATTGCCAAGGCTTTGCGAGAGCCATTGCTCAAGGTGTTTCCCGCCGCGTTACTTGGTCGCATAGTCACAATTCCATACTACCCACTCAGCGACGAGATGATCGCCAACATTTGCCGACTACAACTTGGACGCATTGAAAAGCGCATCGCAAACAATCACAGACTACCCTTTGTTTTTGATGATTCGGTGGTCGAGTTAATTGTCAATCGCTGTACCGAGCTTGAAAGCGGCGGTCGAATGATCGATGCCATCTTGACCAATACCTTGTTACCCTCGATCAGTCGCGAAATGCTGAATCGCATGATGGCCGGCATCGCTATTGCACAGGTTAGCGTGGGGGTTGAAAATGGCGAGTTTTCTTACAAGTTCGATTGATTGGACAGAAACTGGGCGTCGATCATAAGTCGGGCTAAACCGGACGCTAGCGCGTTGCGGCTGATTAGCCGAAGGGCGCTAGCCCACGGTTTTCCGCCCATGTTGTGATCGACGCCAGAAACTGACTCGACATCCGACGGCAACACAAGTTTCAATTGGAAAAGCAAATTTGATCGGAATTTAGGATATGGCAAAAAAAGAATTGATCCAGATTGATGACGAATGGCTCGTTTTGAACGAGCTAGGTTTGTCGGCAGAAGTGCTTTCAGAAATTGAGAAATTGGTGATTTTCAAGCCGATTCGCATTTCGCTTGAAGTTGTTTT
Source organism: Pirellula sp. (assembly GCA_043744075.1). Classification (GTDB taxonomy): domain Bacteria; phylum Planctomycetota; class Planctomycetia; order Pirellulales; family Pirellulaceae; genus JBKCUI01. The sequence continues at coordinate 8,116 of JAYTVL010000648.1, forward strand.
GCCGAAAGACGTAGGTACTTTCACTTTCGACCATAAGAAAAACAAAGAGATTAGAACCTTCCGAAAAAACCTTGAATCCAAAACTGCGGAATGGCTTATTGAGCTTGCCGACGACGATCCTGAAGACGCAGAGGCGACGCTAAAGAAAATAAATGAATACCTTAGTAAGGCCGTCAAAGCTTTCCGAGTTCAATTGCGAAATGTAATTGCCAAAGAGATTGGAGGCAAGACAAAAGCAGATGACCTCATGACGATGGGGGCGGTGACTTTCGATGAATTGGAACTGCTCTTTGGAGTCGAAGAAAAACCTCCTGGAAATGCTGAACTCCTCGACCTCACTAAGGCTTTAAAAAGAGTCAACAAGACCCAATTTTGCGGATTAGCTTGGAAGGGGCACGAGTGCGTCTTGTCCGTCAAGCTAAAGAAGCCCTTCAGGGAGGAGGAACTGAAAATGCTCAGAGAGATTATGCCAGAAGGTTCCGGTAGGGGCGCCGCAAAAGTTGCAGGAGAGTTTGTTGCTTTTTCCAAGAACAAGATCGAACTTGCTTTTCCAGACAAGGCGAAAACTCCACCTGAGTTAGTGATTCGAGCTGCTCTCAAGACTCAAACCGGTCACCAAGTGCAAATTAGATTCCGGACTATAGAGCCAGAGAACAAAACCACCGAGGCAACAACGAAGCCTGGCGAAGATACTAAGAGTTCGAAAGCGGAGAAAAAAACTGAATCTAAGAGTTCGAAATTAGCGCCACCCAAGAATCCGGCACCACCCAAGCGTCCGGCACCACCCAAGCGTCCGGCGCCACCCAAGGGTCCGGCACCACCCAAGGGGCCTGTTTCACCGCCCTCATGAGTTCAGCGGGCAAAAAAACAACCTCTTGATTAACCTTAGGCGAGCGGCAGGGTGAAAGATACCGGATGAAAGGAAGGTAGGATGGGACCATTTGTCCCGTGCAAGCAAAGGATCGGGACATTGGTCCCAATCTACTTTTGGTAGTTTCCAATCTTCCGCTCGCCTCAATAGAATTCTTCGCCTGATGGATTGCTCTGCGGTCGAATTTCTCCGACTTGAATTTTGGCCGCACGTTCTTGCAAGGAACTCATTTGGACCATGATCTGTTGCATCTGAGTACTCACTAAATTAAGTTCGTCGTGAAGCGTAAGGAAGCCACGTTCTTTTAGTTGATCCACCGGGCCACCGGTCTTGGCCTCCAGCTGCGCTTCCTCCATACTCGTAATAATGACGCCTGTAAATAAGTTCAGCATAATCATCGTCCCAAGCAGAATGAACGAAATGAAATAAATGTTGGAAATAAGTGGGCGGGCCTGCGAGACACGTTGCCCTTCTGCAAGTACTTTCCACGCATCATCATATGCGACGTCTGAACCGAGAACTTGGGTGTCTCGGACATCGTTCCAGCCTTCCAGCGTGAGCACTTGAAACAACGTAGATGCGGTCGTGTGCAAGCTGCCAAATCGAATTGGGTCGTTTTCGCCAAACGTGACCGTTCCAACGACGGAGTAAATATAAAAGTGCAGCCCTAAAAGCACACCGATGTACCCTAGGGACGGTATCGACTTGAGAAGTGCACTAACCAATAGGCGCAGCCTAGGAAGTACTGTAATCATTCGAAGCGCACGAAGGATGCGCGCCATTCGCACGACGGCGGCAGAGTGCATATCGATAGGTAATAGGCATATAGACACAATAACACAATCGAAGATATTCCAGGGCTGAAGAAAAAAGGACCAAGGCTTATCTCCACACGCGATGATCTTCATCACTATTTCAACGAAAAACACGAATAAAATTAGGTTTTGAGCAATTTGAAGCAAGTCGCCTAGAAATGTTCCGTCGCTGAATGCTGGATACGTTTCCGCGCCAGCAAACAGGCCAGAGAGAACAATAAGCGAAATGATGAATCGGGCGAAAATTGCCGATGAAGTAATTCGGCGACAATATTGGACCAATTTGGAATTCTCCTCAATGAAGCATGTTTTAGGTTGGAACGGATCGCATCTTTCAGCGTCGATCACAACATGGGCCGCAAACCGTGGGCTAGCGCCCTTCGGCTATTCAGCCGGAACGCGCTAGCGTCCGGTTAAGCCCGACTTATGATCGAAGCGCATCTTTCAGTAGCAAATCCGAATACGACTGATGTAGATTATAGCCAAAGGAAGATACCGGCATGAAATCCGAATGAGCCAATTGACAATCTGTTACATTATTTTTTGGAGATTTCATGAGTATTCGTTTCAAGCCATTCAACTGTTCTTGTGGGCAGGTAGGCCCTGTCTGAACGAGTTGTTTCCCATAGTTCGTTCGCGATCTTAGGGGTTAACCCAATGGTCAGCGATTTGGATAGTAGCAAAAATCTGGCTAGTTCGAGTATCTTCCCTCTCGCTTGTTCGGACTCAATACACTCCTGAGCTAGTCCGCGGACGAGTGACGCAATTTCTTGGATCTGCGGGGCAAAATCGACAGACCTAACTGGAATGGTAACTTTGCACGCGGCGATATCTGTGGCAATCTCGGCGGGCTCACGTTTCTCGATGACCGAGAGTGAGAACATGAGGTTCTGCAGGAGGCTCCTGAACTTTGGATGCTTCCTCTCGGCTGGAACAAAAATAATCTGATGCTCACCTGGCTCAATTTGTCTTTCGAAGTTCAACCTTCCGCCAGCGGTATACTCGTGCCAACCGTCTTTTGCTAAATACAACTTCAGTTGCTCAATAGCGATCGTCGAGAGTAAGGAGTGCAAATTCGGCGTATTCATCTTAAACTGTTTTCTAAGTTAAATAGGTTCGTCGCAAAGTCTCGTCGATCGCGGATTGAATGTTTGCTGCAATCAACTTCAAATTACACATCGGGGATGCCAGCAATTCAGAGCGAAGTGCTGCGCGCTGCGACCGGACGAGGGCTCGATTCTCAGCCAGCTGCTTGACCACTTCGATGTAATCGCTTTGGGTTTTTGCTATCCAAGCTTTCCGATTGAGCGAATGCAAGATGCTTGCTGTTCCTCGCCCTGAAAAGCGATCGTCAACAAGTGTGATGACGGGTACACCCATCCAAAGAGACTCGAAAGCCCGCTGGGGCGAACACACGAGAGCGGGGTCCAGACTTACATCAAGTTGTTGATACGCCTCCAACTCTTCCAAGTCCGAGTCGCACGACTGAAATTGTACTCGACTTGACTTCACGGGTAGTTTCTCAAACTTTCCACGGATCTCGGATTGAAACGCAGAGTCTCGATACGCTTGGCCAACGAACACGAGTTCCGCATCCGGCACACTGTCCAAAATCGAGCACATTATTTGGACCAATAGATCCGAGATCTGCTCCGGTTGGCCAAGAAATCCGCAATAAAACGGCGACTGCCGAATCTCGTTTTCAATTCTTAGGTCTATCAAACAACTAGGCTGAAAACAAAAGGAAGACTGATGAAATCGAATCACCTTTTCTGTGAAAAACTCTTCTGATTCGACAGGAATCGATACGAGGTCGGACCAAATGTAGTCCATTTGCGTCAATCCGGAAGTCATTGGAAAAGCACACCACGCGACTTGGACCGGCGCGGGCCTTCGTGCGATAACCTGCAATCGAGTAGAATGATCGTGTCCGATCATGTCGATGAGTACATGAAGCTGATCGGATTTAATGAGCGAGACTAAATCCTTGTCCGATAGCTGTGCCGTTTCGGCTAGTATGCATCCAGCTCGGATTAGCTCATTTTGCGTCTCTTTGTTGACTGATTGATCGCAATAAACAAACCACTGAACCCTTTCTGGGTCGAAATGTGCTAACTGAGCAGGCAGCCAATCGCTAAGCCCTCGGCTAGGCAGGTCTCTGCACAGGATTCCAACTCGCAGAGTTCGATTCGAAGGTGGATCTTTATTCGTCACCAAAGATGAGACGGACGGCTCGGACTTGAATTTCCATTCTGGAACGCCTAGTGAGGCCGCCCAACTCTTCGTTTCGTTGAGTAGTCGTTCGGGCGTGGCTGATACGCAATACGTCAGCATTCGAAGCCGACGACTGTGTAGCGAGGGGGGTGGGGGCTTAATGGTAAATGCATGGCTCATGCATAAAAGTGATTCAATGGTATGACCTCTGCAGAAGTTGAGATCCGCAATCTGGCAAAGCAGTTCAGGATGCTCGGGCGAAATGACTATCGCTTGTACTAAACAATCCATTGCTTTACCGAACTCGAACTGACGCTGGTGGCATCGGGCTTTCAAAGAGAGAAATCCAATGTCATCTGGAAACCGTTGAATTGCTTGCATATAGTTTTCGAGGGCACCTCCCCAGTCCTCAGTCGCGATTAGGGTTTTACCTTTGTTGCTAAATGCGACGTATGCATCCTTTGGGACGCACTCCGCCAACTTTAATGCGCGGTCAAAAGTCTGAATCGCGTTTTCCCAGTCCCTCATCGCAGCATAGGAATTCCCCAAGTTGTTGAGGGTTCCGCCGTCCGGACTGAGGTGGAGCGCGCGCTCGTAGGCTTGCTTCGCATTCTTGAATTCCTTAAGGTCAAAAAAGACATTGCCGAGATTGAAAAATCCGGCGTCGACATGAGGCGCCAGTTCAGTCACCTTAGAAAAACACTCCGCAGACAATTGCAACACGCCAGCTCTATGCGCCGCTTCCCCAAGCTCGAAATGAGAACGAGGATCATCTGGGTTTTGGTCAAGATTTTGGAACAATGAAGTAAGCTTGGGGGCAACGCCGGGCAAATTGCGATACAATTCGTAAAGCGTTTCTTTTTTTTTCTGGCTCATGCTTGAGAAGTCTTGCCTAATCGTTACTTTTCGAATGCTTGGAAGCAAAATAGCCGTAGATGCCGATCCAAACCGCAGCGCTCCCTAATCCGACATTTGGATCGTTGTAGCTCAGTTTTCCGATTCCAGATTAGAACCCAATAACCAACTTTTTTTCAAGCCACATTAGGCACAATGGGAAACCATGTTTGAATTCCTTGAAAACATCCTTTTTGAGTTGAAAAATGTGCCTGGACTATCGTTCTTGAAAAAGCTCCACGCGGACCTTTCCCTCAAGAGTACACGCGCAAGAAGTAAGCTGCAGATCCTTAAGAACAAAAAGAACGACATCCAAAAAATGTCACAAAAGGCTGGAAAGTATGCACAAGCAGCGAAAGGTTCGAAGCGTCGTAACGATTAGGGGGCCTATTCCGATGAAATCGGATGATTCACACTACAAGGTATTTTGACTAGAGGATTGCATGGCTGGCGAAAATATTCACGAGCTGCATGGACCGTTGGGACCTGAAGCGATTTTTCGTCGATTAAGGGGCACGGACCAACTTGGGCGTCCTTTTGCTTTTAGCGTCGAAGTACTAAGTACAAAGCAGGAACTTTCGCCATACGACATGATCGGTAAGCCGATGGCGATCGAGGTGAAATCCAAAAAAGGCAAAAGTCGTTTTTTTCATGGCATCATTAGCAAGTTCCTAAATGTTGGAGCTTCTGGCGGCCTCCAACTCTACGAGCTGGAGTTGCGACCTTGGATTTGGCTGATGTCACATTCGTTGGACTCGCGGATCTTTCAAGAGCTAACAATTCCGCAGATCATCGAAAAAGTCTTTAAAGACAAGAACGGATTCTCTGACTATCAATTGAAGCTAAATGCAACGTATGAAAAACAATCCTACTGTGTTCAGTACCGAGAATCGGACTTTGCCTTCGTCAGTCGGCTGTTGGAACAAGAGGGTATCTATTACTTCTTCGAACATGAAAAAACTAAACACACGTTGGTCTTAGTGGACTCTACATCATCGCATAAAAGTATTGACGGGGACGGAGTGCTGTTGTTTCGGCCACCCGATGTTACGGCTGGCGAAGAGCAAGTGACCAAGTGGCAGCATCACGTGGCAGTCCAACCCGGTAAGCTAGTGCTGCGAGACTTTGATTACAATAAGCCAAGCGCTAATCTTGAAGTTCGCTTGATCGCAAAACGAGACCACCCCAATGACTCTGTGGAACAATATGAATATCCAGGATCTTACACGGAAACGCCAGACGGCGATCGTTACCTCAAGATCAGAAAGGAGGAGTTTGATGCCAAGTTTTCCCACGTTGAGGGGCAAGCCCGAAGCCACCGATTGTACACGGGGGCTCAGTTCACTCTAAAAGAGCATCCGAGAGATAAAGAGAACGCAGCCTATACTGTGATTTCATCTGTCTTCGAAGTCACTTCCGGCGAGATAGAGCGGTTTACATCGCATTCGGAGAATCGATCGGAATTGCAATTTTTAGCCATCGCAAAAGAGCATACTTATCGTCCTCCTCGCGAAACTCCCTGCCCTGTGATGGCGGGGCCCCAAACCGCGATCGTAGTTGGCAAGAGTGGGGAAGAGATTTGGACCGATTCCTTGGGCCGTATCAAGGTCCAGTTTCCGTGGGACCGGGAGGGTAAAAACGATGAAAGCAGTTCATGCTGGATCCGCGTATCGCAAACATGGTCAGGTCAGGGGTGGGGGGCGATGCACATTCCTCGCATTGGGCAAGAAGTAATCGTTGAGTTTTTGGAGGGGGATCCGAATCGTCCCTTGGTTACGGGTAGGGTTTATAATACCGAACAGACCGTTCCCTACGAGCTCCCTGGTTCTGCAACTCAAAGTGGAATCAAATCGAGGAGCACCCCCAATGGGGATCAAAACACTTTCAACGAACTTTGCTTTGAAGATAAGAAAGACGAAGAAGCAATTTACTTCCACGCTGAAAAGAACTTTGATCGTATCGTCGAAAACAACGACACGCTAAAAGTTGGTTTTGAAAAGAAGGACAAAGGGGAGCAAACGATTGAGGTTTTCGGAAATCAGACTCTCAAAGTAGGCACCAGCGAGAGCAACGGTTCCCAAACTCTTGAAGTCTGGAAGGATCAAACGGAAACGATTCACACCGGAGATCGCAAAACCGACATCAAGAAGGGGTCGGATACCCTGACGATTTCCGTTGGAAACCAAAAGACTGACATTTCCGCAGGGCAATGCGAAATAACCGCAGCTAAGAAAATCGTGCTCACTGTTGGCGGCAGCAGTATCGAAATCACGCCAAACAAGATTGTCCTAAAGTCATCTCAGATAACAATTGAAGCGCAGATGAAAGCTGAAGTAAAGGCGACTACGACCGATGTCACAGGCTCTGCTATGCTCAAGTTGGAAGGTGGCTTAATCAAGCTCAACTAAGCCTATTCCAAAACGCTCTATTCAAGGAAGTTAAATCAATGCGAATTGCCATCATCGCAAAATCAGGGCCAGCTGCCGGGAGACGAATCGTTTTACGCGGCGGGCAGATTGCTCGTGTCGGACGAACAGACTGGGCTGATTTTGCATTACCCGAAGACGTTGATTTAGCCGACATACATTTTGCGGTCCATTGCGACAGCAATACCGCGATGATTCAGGCATTGGCTCTAGACCGCGATACAAAAATCAACGGCGTTCCAACCAAAAAAGGGGAGATTCAACATGGAGATGTGATCGAAGCGGGCGCAACTTTATTCAACGTTGAAATCGAAGGCGCAACGAATATGGCGGTTGAACTTCCCGCCGACTCGAGTCCCGTTTCGACCAAGGAATCAACTTCTTATGAAAACGAAGTGCGAGAAATTGCAGAGTATATCGGCCTTTCCAAGGAATCGATCGAGCTTGCAAAGGCTTCGACCGAGCCAAAGCGTTTTGGAGATGTTCTGGCACAATGCTCCGAGTTGCAGGATGCATTATGCTGGAATGCTCATACGATGCCAAAGCCGCAAGCAGTTATGTGGGCCTGCTCGTGTGTCGAAGAAATGATGCAAAGCGAAAATGACTCGGTGCAGCTAGCGGCTTACCAAGCTGCAATACGATGGGGGCGAGAACCTAACGACGCGAATCGCGAAGACGCAAAGCAAATGGCAGAAGCCGCCAAGCATGAAGGGGTGGGTGGAATTTTGGCAGCGTCGGCTGGTTGGAGCGGCGGAAGTCTCGGGCCAAGCGACCTACCTGTGGTTCCGCCCGATGATCGATTGACCGCAAGATGCATTTGCATTGCACTCACGATTGCAAATAGTCTAGGAAACCCAGCAGGTTCAACGGACCGACTCCTGGGGTTTATCAATCGATTGCGTAAAGCTCATACCAATCATCCTCTATCTTAGACGGTTTAACGGTATGCCAAAACAAGCCAATAAACCTGCAGCCATTCGAGATTCTTGGCGCCCAGTTTCTGAGAATGCGGTAAAAACTGCAAATCGACAGCGGATCATCCGCCGATTTCTTATTACCGCGTTGCTGGCCCTTTTTGTTTCTGTTTTTGGCTACTTGCTTTTTAGCCCTCTATTCCACCCAACATTGCGATTGTACTTTCTCACGGCAGGATCGTACGACGTTATGGAGATGAAGCCTATTCCGTATTTCCAAGAAGATGCTGTTCGCTTTCTGTCCATTGATGGGAGCTTCCGAAAGGAGGATGCCACCAACGAATTCTCTTTTATGGAATCACCTGAGGCTGTGCGAAAGTCTTTGGAACGAATCGTCAATTCTGTATCACAGAAATCGGACGTCGCGTTGATACAAATCAGTGCTCACCCAATGCTCGAAGGGGAACGTCCGTTTCTGAAATGCTCTAATTTCAAACGCGAAACACCAGAAGACGGCTGCATTTCCATTGAGGAACTGTTGAATCTGCTGGATCGAATGACTGCGGAAATGACAGTCGTTTGTTTGGATCTCGGACCATCGGATTCACAGTACAGTGCGGATGCCGTTCGCGATAATTTTCTTTACGGTCTCCGCGATTTATTGACGTCAAGAAAGAACCCAAGCCTATGGATGTTGGTATCCAACTCTTCGCAAGAGGGTTCCTATGCATCGATGGAACTTCACTCCAGCGTTTTTTCCTATGCGGTGACAAAAGGCTTGGAGGGTGCTGCGGATCTCAATAACGATTCGGCAATTGATTTGGATGAGTTCACTCGCTTCGTCGTCGGATTTACTCAGTCGCAAGTGCAACATGAGTCTGGCGGAAACACTCAACAGACGCCCGTTTTGTTTTCGACTGGAGCCAATTTCACAACGCCGTTGAACTCAAGGTTGATTGCTAGTACGCCGAATCGGCGTGCTCCATTCAGGTGGCTGTCATTGGTCCCAAACATATGGGGTAGCGATGCAATCAAGGACGACTCCGCCGAACAGCCTACGGACAAAGAAGCTGAAAAAGTCCAAACTGAGAAAAACTGGCTTACTGAGTATTTGGAAAGAGGTGCAAACAGCGTTCGAGAGCGAACATTAGACGAGCTGGGGGACAATCTCAAGTTTCTACCCTATTCCATAGGCAATCCAATAAAGAAGACAATCGGTATCATCGAGGATGAAACTGCTGTATCGACTTATAGCAAGCCAAAGGATGAGGCATCGACCGTTGAAACAAAGGAGGGAGCCAACAAGAGTGACGAGAATGCAGGAAGTGCAAAAAGCGAACAGTCGGCGGCATCCGAACCCATCGAGCAATTGCGTAAGCCGACGCCGGACATGACTCGATTGGCAGACCCTAAGCAATCCAATTTGCAACTTTTGCAGCTTGCATGGCAGTTTTGCGAGTATCTCGAGTTCCCGCAAGCTGGCGCGATGCGCCCAATAGACATGGCGCCCCATGCCTGGAATGAATTCACGTCTAATCTTCATGGAATCGAAGAGCGTCTACGAACCGAATCTGTCATGGATACCAAGACCCTTCGATTACAGATTACCTCAGAAATTGTTGGGGCCTATCAATTAGCAATGACCGGTCAATCTCAAGTCGGAACGATGGCCAAGCGAGTTTCTGGACAAAAGCCGGATCTCGGACTCCGCAAAGCTGCGTTTCCGAGCATCGGTTTGATGGAGAGTATTGCGGAGTATGGAGGACCACCTTTACGTTACTCGCTTGCAGTTCAGATACAGCAACTCGATACCGCGATCAGCAATGATACTTCCGAGCTATTTGATATATGGTATGCCCAATTGCCGAAAGAAATGCCCGCTCAGTATGTGGAGTTTTTTTGGCCGCTGCAATTTGCATCAAGACCATCTACACCTTGGAAAATGACTCGGCGAGTAATTGGACTTTGGCGGCAATATGAGCGACTCTCGTATGACCCGTTGAGTTCGAACGTCAATGCTCAGCAAAGTTTATCACTTTCGCAACAGTTCTTGCTCGAGGGGACGCGACAAGCACTCGACCAGATTGGCGCCGATTGGATAGATCGATGTCTTCTAACGCTTGACAGATCCGAGCAGGCTTTGACAGCATCTTCCGAAAAACGCAATCAATTGCGGAACGCAATACAATCCCGAAATCAGAGAATGGCTGAGTTGCCATCCATCCTGCGATGGCGAAAAATTGCAGCGACTCAACTTGGAATTTCCCAGTTGGATGACGATATCGAAAAGACTCTCATTAGTCTAGGTAAACTGTGCGACCTGTTGCTAAACCGGGAACAATGTGATTTAAGTGAAATTGTTCGCAACCACGATAGTTTGGAAGTATCCGTGAAACGTATCCAGAACTATTGGATCGAAGCGTCTAATCGATTGATTGCCGGAAGTTCGAGGCCATCAATCTCGTCCAATTGGATAGCCGATTCCTTGTTGGCAACCCCATTCATCCGAAGCCAACTTCGCAACCGGTTGCTCGTTCTTCCGATAACGACAACAACTCAAGTGGATTCAGAGATCGATCGGGATTCAAAACTGCCAAACCTTTCGCCTAGCCGTTTGCCAACCAAGAGCATCGAACGTCAAATTCGTTTTGAGTCGATGGCGGCACAACTTGCGGGGATGAATTTGGAGTCGGCCTCGATTGAACCATACCAAACTGCAAGAGGAATTGACCAATTCTATGGCAATCTAGTCGATCAGATTTCTCGTTCTTTCGAAAAGCTAGAGGCTTCGACTTCATCCAAGGACTTGACACTTCAATTGCACGAACTTCGCTTGGCAGACCAATCGCTTCGATTGCTCCCACCTTTAGACTCGCACTTGTTCGACGGTAAACCTTTGCAAAGCAAACTTTGGCAGCTCGAATTCTTGCAATGTGTTCGGCACAAACGTAACGTTACACAGAAGTGCTTTCAGGACGCTTTACCGCAAGAAGTTCCATTTTTGAGCAATACGAGCGAAAGGTTGGCTTTTCTTGCCAGCGCTTTGTCTGGTGCTCAGCCAGACATGAAGGGGCAATCACCTCGTCTCAGCATTCGAGGCACGTCGTCAATTTCATTGATGGCCGAGCCGCAATCCTCAGGCGAAGTCATTTTGCAGAATGTTGGCAAATCGATCAACAATGCATGGGTACTGGTAGATTACGACCCGAGTGTCTTGGAACTGCAAGGTCCTTCCGGCGTTCAGCTCAATCAAGTTTCGGCACTCCCTCAAAAGATGGATTCCATTCGACGTCAAGCGGAGCAGCAACTCTTAGAGGCAATCGCGGCCGGGCCAGAGTCGCAAGATGGCGGCAAGCTTATCGAAGAGGCCCGTAAGCGTGTCAATGCTCTGAGGGCTGAATTGACTTATCCGATCAACCCCGAAACTAGCAGGGTCGCCCCAACGATGGGGCTCGCAGCAGGCCAAGTTGTGCCGATACCGTTCAAGGTTCGGCGAATCGGACTTGGACCGTCACAGTCCAAGCTGGTATGGAAACTTGTAGGCGACAATGAATATGTTCGACATGAAGTTGTGATTCAGCTACCTGAAGCCGAAAAGCTCCGATTGCAGGTCGATGGGACGGCAAATAGTTGGGCACCCACCCACGAAGGAATAGTTCTGTATTTGTGGCCAAATCGCTCAACAGAATATCGTTTCGGTCTGCGAAACGACAGCGGCAAGCCTCGAATTCTATCAGTGGACATGGTTGCATTAAAGTCACGACGATTGGTTACGCTCCCGGAGGGTTTTCTGACATCCTCTGCTTCGCAAGAGATTGAAGACCTTCTTGGTCAAACCAAACTGATAGCCGCGATTCCAGAAGTTGCATTAGATAGTAAGTCCGATACAGTTTGGCTTCAGCTTCAGCCACTGGACCAAATAGACGCGTCGACTGTCGTGGCTGCCAAAGAGACTTCTGCGAACTCAATCCCAACGGACCAGGGAATTGTGCTCGTCTTTACAGACAAAGCGACAAACCAAAAATACTGGCGTCGAGTCGAGACCCGTGTGCGACATCCTCGCAGCTACATCGAACCAACCGTCCGCTTTGATGCTGTCTCCGAACGGGCCGAGATTCGGCTCAAAGCCCGGCAACCGGATTCAGTACCCGTAAAAGGGATCGAAGTCGTTGGACGCATTTTGGAACCCCTCCCTCGCGGAACGGAAATGAAACTCGAAGGAACCGTCCTGGCTGGAGAAACAGCATCGCTTTACTGCCAAGTTCAATCCGTTGGCTCGCGAGAGTTGACATTCGAAATAGACGTGGACGGTTTCCCTAGGGCGTTCGTTATCAAAGTCCCATGTTGGCGATCGAATACGGACATTCCGATTGTGTCAGACTTTCAAAAAATTGAGATCGTTGATCCAACTGACGGGCTAATCATCGGACCAAACGACCAAAGCCAAAAAGTTTCCTTGAAAATTGATGCGATTCCAGGTGCCTTTGAAACCAAACGCGATTACGTCGAAGTCGGTTGGGATCTGGATCGCGATCGCGAGTTCGCAGACGAAACGACAGTCAAGTTCGCGGCGGATCGACAAGTGGATGTAGTGGTAAATTCAATCGCGACTGGTCGCGTGTCTATGACTGCAAATGTTGACGATATCGCATTCGATCTGCCGCCACCATCTCTTAAGAATCAAAGAGTCAACTTGCTTGCCAGGCTGTTTGCTGGTGGCGAAATGGTTTGGAGTAAGCCCATCGAGATCATCGCGGACTCCGATCCTCCGACAATTACCGGCGTAGAAATCACACCTGGTACCACGTTTCCACAGGGAATCGACTTGATGGTTCGCGTTGGAGTTGATGACGCAAAACTGAGTGGTATTGCCAGTGTCGAACTAATAATAGACTCCAAAGGGGTCGGCAAGTTTACGGACTCGGCTGAAGCACCGAAAGCCTGCGCCCGCCAATCAGATGGGGCCTGGACCCTTTCGGTGCCAACAGCAGATCTAAAACCAGGAAGAGCGACACTTTTTGTTCGGACGACTGACCGCGCCGGAAACAAGAGCGAAGATTCTAAGACCGTATTTTCGATCCTTTCGGAGCAAGACTGGCAAGAAAAACTCAAGAGCTCGACCCAAGAACTAACTGGTACAGTTTTGTATTCGGACAACCCATTGTCCGATGCAAAAGTAACGTTAGTGGACGAAAAGGGAGTTGTGGTCCACAGGACGAAGACGGACGAACGTGGAGCGTTTCGAATTCCTGGCGTCCAGGCCGGTAAGTACCAAGTCGTCGCCATTGGAGTCATGAAAAATCGACCTCGAAAAGCGGAACAGACTGTTGAAGTCGGCGACCCACCTGCTCCACCCACGCGAGTGCGACTGCAAGCTAAATGATTGCAAGCTAGCTAAGCTAACATAGCTCGCACTGATGACTTTTCTTAGTGCAATACATCGCACAATGATGATGACCGAAATCTACACTCAAGTCGTCTGATAAAACAGGACGATACAGTTGGCATGACTTTGATGAAAATACCGGGCGTCGATCATAAGTCGGGCTGAACCGGACGCTAGCGCGTTGCGGCTGATTAGCCGAAGGGCGCTAGCCCACGGTTTGCGGTCCATGTTGTGATCGATGCCAAATACCGAATTGCTTGTTGAGACGGGAATCCTGCAACCATTGAATTGAGTATCGATAGTGCAAGGTCGTTCTAAAAACAAAGAAAAGCAATATTGGCTTCTGTGCGCTGGGCTGGCATGGATTATCGGAACATTGGCGGGCTGTGCTTCGGTGCCGAAAACGCCCAAGCCAACTCCCCAAACCAGCGCAGCCGTTGGAAACAACACAACGATTGTTGCAATCGCTCCCGCCCCCTCGTCTGGTAATTGTAGCTTGCCCGAATTTTTGGGGCTGCCCAATCTTGCAAAAGGCACGGGTGGCATTCTTCAAAGGCTCGGGAGTCGTTTGCTGAGCGGACTCGATCTGACAGGGCGATTTCCTGGTTTGCAGCCACAGCCACCAGTGCTGCCGATAACCGATCCGGCAAATCTAGAGGAAGGTGCCCCGCCAGCGGTACAAGCGGCTGCAGAAATCAAACAGGAAGAGGATGCTGCACCTCAAAAAATTATGGCGATACGATACCTCGCCACCCTGGGTTGCGGTGGCTGCTACCCTAAGGTGGAGGATGCCCTCCTCGAGGGGTTGAGTGACTGCACAGAAGAGGTTCGGTTCGAAGCCGTTAAAGCGCTTCAATGCAAACCTGAATGCGGCTGCAAGTACTGCAGTTCCCCTTCCTGTTGCAGTGCCAAGGTCCGCAAACGATTGCAAGAACTTACTACATGTGAAAAAGAGCCTTCAGACAGAATTCGGCGCCTTGCCAGAATCGCCTTGGCTTGTTGCAACACGAAACCCCTTATGGAAAATGATGTGCCGCGCGAAGGCCCGCCAACACCCGCTCCAGAAATGGCCTCTTTAAATCCAAGTACGCCGTCCGGTTTGTTTGAAGGCATTCTATTCGTTAGTTTTGACGAAGCGATACCATCGCAATCAGGCGATATGATGCTTGCCAAGGTGAACGGCGAACCTATCTTCGAAAGCCAAGTGTTGCCGCTCGTTGAGGCCCGGCTGAGAAATACAGAAGGGCTAAATCCGAACGATCCAGCAACTCGTCGTAAACAACTTGCCTTGCAAGTAACGCGACTGATTGATTGGAAGTTGATCAGCCAACAGTCCAAGAATGAGGTTCGCTTGGCATCTGCCGGAATTGCGCCGACGACGCAGAGCCCAGTAGAGATTCAATCTTGGTTTGAACGCCGGCTACAGATCGATACGCAAATATCTTCCCAAGAGTTGCTGGCATACTACGAAATCAACAAGGACTCCTTTCGCGTACCTCAAAGAGTTCGTTGGGAACGCCTGACAGTGAAGTCGGCGGAGTGTCCAACACATGAGATTGCTCTGGCGATTGCTACATACTTGCGCAACCGATCGTTGGGAATCAGTGTCGAGCCTCCTGACGAGTTTTCCCGGGAAAAAATCGAGATACAAACCAACGGCTGGACAGAACTTGCAGCCCTTAAAACAGAAGGCGAACGATCGGCCCTAAAGCAACTTCAGCCGGGGCAGGTTTCAAACATTATTGAAACGAGCGAGGGGCTGCACCTCGTGCGACTCCTTGAGCGTCACGAAGAGGGGTATCAAGCAATTACCTCAGTTGTCGATCGGATTCGAAATGAAATCCTCATTGAGAGAAAGCGTGCCGCCGAGTTTCGACTGGTTGGCCAGCTTCGATCGCAAAGCCGGATTTGGACTGTTTTTGACTCGTCAATTCGTTCAAATGAGGACCGAGTCCAATTACAAAACGTAATCCCGGCATCGACAGAATGGCAGCGAAATTAACATGCGAAAAGATGGGGAGAACCAACGAAGTTGGAAAGGCAAAACCAAAAAGGTTGTCGAGCCTCTTCGCCATCGCTGGCAGATGGAAAGCGCAAGTGCGACTGGTGGGCATATGGACGCTCCGCTGCGCAGTTTGCGTCGAACCGTGGTTTTTCTCCTGCTGCTTTCTCTGGTGATGCTATCGGCGTTTGTATTCCTGTTACTGCATGCACCAATAAAGACGCCTCT
Source organism: Pirellula sp. (assembly GCA_043744075.1). GTDB lineage: Bacteria > Planctomycetota > Planctomycetia > Pirellulales > Pirellulaceae > JBKCUI01. The sequence goes on from JAYTVL010000648.1 coordinate 23,866, forward strand.
TATTACCGTCGGCACCACGAACTACGTCTGGCCCATGACTCCGAACAGTTGGGTTAAAGAGGATGTGGATGGATTGGCATCCCTGCATGGAAAGGCGATTCACTGGAAGGACTCCAGTAAGGCCTGGCAAACCAAATCGACTTGTCTCGAAGACCTCCGCATTCAACTTCGCGAAACTGCGGCCCTCGCTGAGCGAGCAGGAGCGCTCGTACTCTACTTCAATATGCACGGAGCCGTGAACGAAGAGGGGGAAGCCTGCCTTATTCCGCCAGTTGCAAGCTGCGTCGCAACAACGCAATGGATTAAAATAGAGGAAATCGCATCCACCATTGTGGCCAACATACCTTCGGGAGTTAAGGTGCTACTGGTATTCGACTGCGTCCATCAGCAAGTCAATTGGAATGTCGCTCAACTGAATAATACGTTTGTGGATCGCCTAGAAGTTTGGGCCGCCAAGTCTTGCCCCGAATCGATCGTGGTGCTTTCCTCCTGCTCGTCCGATCAACGATCATGGTCAGGTGCAGAACTGCATGGCTCTATTTTTGGCCGTGAGTTACGACTCGGACTTGCCGGAGAAGCCGACCGTCAATCCACGCCTTCGCGTCCCGGGACTGGTAATGGCGACGGTGAGGTTAGTATGCGAGAGCTTTCGGACTACTTAGCAATGAGCGTAAGCGGATGGGCGCAGTCGCATCGGGGCAGATCACAAACGCCTTTCTTAACACCTCAAAGCTATCGGGATTTCCGTGTAACTTGGGCTCTTAAAGGTAGCGATTTGGCGCGCCAAGCCGCTTCGGTTCAACACGCAGATCTTGCTGTGTCCACACCTTCATCAGCCGAGATTGAGGAGCTTTGGCGATCGATGGACGAGCTGAGAGGTATGGCCGTTTATCGTTACGATCCAAAAAGCTGGGCAGACCTCGAGCAAAAGCTCCTTTGGTTGGAACAGCTCTCCAATTCAGGCACCGGTTATGCTGAAATGTCGTCTAAACAAGTCTTTCCATCGATTAGCAAACGGATAAAAGAGTCGCTGGAACGCGCAAAAGCGAATATCAATTCGGACAATGAAATTGCCAAAGCGAATATACTCCAAGAACGTACAGAGACCGTTGAGCTACCGTCCCATCTGCCTTCTTTAGCATTGCAGGAGTACCTAGGCGAGATCCCTTCCAATTCGGCAAACGCTCTTCGTGCCCGAATCCTTAATGCAGCTATCGACAAGGACTTGACTATTCCCGCGATTGTTGCATCGCTGGGTTTCGCGCCCCAAGTCTCGCAAATGACTGAATTAAATTTTCTCGGAATCGCAAAAAAATACGATTGCCTAACAAGTTGGCCGGACAATAGCGTTGTCCAGGATCTGTTTGAGCTGCGCGATCGTTGTGAACGCTTTACTATTCATGGTGATGTTCGTGGTCATCGGTGGCGACGCCCAGGCCTCTCCGCGTCAGACAAAGAACGCCGAAAAGCGGAAGATCAGCTTATCGTTGGCCCTGTGGACTCGTTGCTCGTTGATGCCTCTGAAACGCCATGGAGCGGTTTCAGAATGGCAATGTCTCAAATCGATGATAGCAGCGCTAGTACCTCCGCACGTATTGAGTCCGCACTGCGCTTGAGAGACCAAGGCCTTGCGGAAATTGCGTACCTTGCAAATTGGATTTGTTCCGCAGAAACGACATTCGACAACCTTGCGCATTGGAATAAGTCGGACTCTAAAAAAGATTCGACTCCGATCACATTTCAATTTCTGAACGACAATCAGGATGTCACTTCGCCCTTCCTTAGGGAAGAATTGGCAATCCAAGAGTTGAAAAGGCTGGTCGCTGGCCTGCACGAGCTTAGCGAAATACTCAGTAGTGTTTCGGAACTAGGAGATGGAAAGCGAGAGGAACTTGACGAGGTCGTGAACCAAGTAAGCCGCGATTTAAGCTCACTAAAAGGTCTTGTTACGGATCATGTCGAACGTGCGAGCCGATCGTCTGTGGACCCTGCGAACATTGTTCGCGAGGTTGATACTCTTTTGGCATTGCCTTTTCTCGCTGCCAACGACCGGGCTTCGCTCAGAAAACTTCTTGTTCAGAAGCTTCGCGATTCAGTCGTCAGTACAACAACGCAACCTTTGACAACCCCGTCTGCGGGTTCCGCGATTAGAAACCGATTGGCCAATCGACAGTTCACCTCAGCCTCCGCAAGTGCTTCGGATAGCAATTCTAGCTCGAAGCAAACGCGGTATGCGGATCGAATGCGCAACTGGGGGGCTCACCCACTAGGAGAACTTATCTATCTAAAGAACGGTTTGTCGCTTGAATCCTTGTCCGCTCTAGCCGATCCTAAAGCGAATGATAAAGAACGAGAGCTCACTGCGATTGATTTGGGCAACGCTAGGTTGCGACGATGCTATCAATCCATGCATCTATTTAGCGCGAGCCGTGTGGAGGATTGGTGCCAAAGCGCGGGTGTTAGGCAAAAATTCGAAGCCGAATCTGACGGATGGACTAAGTCCGCATTTGTCGAGCAGTTTGAACGGGCAATTGCTCCACTTTGTCCTATCCAGTTTGAATCGAACAATGCATTGACATTTCGCAGGCTCGCGTTCAAGGACCTTTTGCATTGGTATGCAAACCGTATTGCAGATGACTTCTACGCGGAGGCAAATAACGATTCTTTCATGGGCAGTAGTGCCGAATCCTATTTCGAACGGTCGGTGCAACAGGTCCTGGACTATGCTGCCGCGATACAAGAAGCGACAGGCAACATGGTCGAATCAGCTCGAATAGCAAAGGAAAAAGTCCAAGTCCTTGGCCCAATTGCTCGCAACGGCATAAGAGTTTCAGTCAAGTTGGGCGCTCCCGGCGCTGATGCTGACCGAATTCGATATGAGGTCAACGTGATGCCTGCTGTCGCCGGTTCGTCGACCGGTAAACAATGGAAATTGCCCATGCCGGAAGGGCTTGCATCGCTCTTGATTCGGAATTCGAATGGTATTATGAAAGAGAGACGGATGGGAGTCGCAATTCCGGTTAATAGCCAGCAAGCGGCTTACAAAATTTCGTCCCAACAGTTGGATTCGACACTTTCTCACGAAGCGGTATTGGTCTACCGCGGTCATGAGTTTCGCGCGCCGATGTCCGTCGGACATGGGGTCGTTGTTGATTTCAAGCCGAACCATGTCGAATGGGCTGAACTGGTTCTCTTTGGCGATTCCAAACGTCAAGCATCCATCGTTTTCGTGCTCGACTGCTCGTGGAGTATGGGAGACGAGATCCCAGTAGAAGCAATTGCGATGAAGTCGCAATCAAGGTTAGAGCTCGCAAAGGAAAGCGTTCTGCGGTTGATAACTCAGATTGCCTCTAGGCCAGATGCAAGAATTGGCTTGCGTTTGTTCGGGCATCGTATGGGATGGTCACGACCTACCGATTCGAAGACGGGAGTATCTAGTGGTAAAACGCAGATCCTTGTTCAACCTAATTATCCTGAATCTATTCCAAATGATCTAGTTCCAAGTCGCGACGTAGAGGCGATTCTTCCGCTTGGACGTTTTACCACGGATATGGTTGGTGGCCTAACAAGCAAACTGTCCAAGATTGTCCCTTGGGGGCAATCGCCACTTTACCTTTCTATCATTGAGTCTTTTCGAGACTTTGATGCGGACGACAATTCGACGGCCAAGAGCATCGTAATCATTACCGATGGCGATAATTTTCAATTCAACGCATCAGGGCGTCCGGGAGGAGAACCAGGGTCAGTCGCATCAGTTGATGGCGTATACCGAGCTTGGAAAAGCAACAAAGTCCCCTTGTTTATTTTGGGGGTCGGTGTCTCGGATGCAGAAAACGCTAAGGCTCGCAAAAATCTACTTGATTTGGCAGAGCATACCAAGGGTAAGTACTACGACATCGAAAACGGAAGCGATCTCTTGCGTGCTCTATCGGAGCAACTTTCGATAGGAACTTTTGGTGTTTCTAAGGTCGATCCGAAAGCAAACAGCAGGGGTCCGATTTCGGTGGTAGAGGCTAAGCTGAACACGCCAGTAGAGGTAAGGCAAGTCTCAAATGACTCCTATGACGTTTCCTTCCAATCTATTTCGAAGACGGTTCAACTCCAGGGAGGTGAATCTCTCGAGTTGTATCTGACTGAAGATGGGCAGGACATCGTAAGCAAGCCCTATGACCGTTCATCACCTCGCGCTGCAACGCTTGTTCGGGCAGGGGAAAGTGGTCGCATGATTGTGCGGGTTCACCGTCCATCGCAGCGCAATAACGGTGTCAATTTCCCGATTTCGATTCAAGCCCCAGACAGCCATTTTACTCCGCGACCAATTCAGCTTTGGATTGAAGTAACACCCGTGGTCTCCAATGTGGGATCGCCTCGCCAAACGTACTACTTCTACGATGCAAATTATGAACCGAAGACACCCGTCCCCTTGGTAAGTTGGAACGCTTCCAATTGGCCTGCATCAGCATCTGCGGCTGACGTTCGCGTCTGGGCCAAATACGAGCCAACTCCGAATTTGCAAGCGATTCTGATTGAGCAAGTGAAACAAAACTTGCAACGTTATTCGGAAGGGATCGCGGTCAATGGAGTTGAGGGGGTCAAACTGGGTATCATCATTATGACGAACCGAGTAAATTCGGGTGGCTTAGAAGTACAAGTTACCGAATCGCACAGCGATCGATCGAAGGGCGTAGGATCGATTCGAGTAGGGCTAGAAACAGACGAATCGATAGCCCCTTCGCGGGTCACACGTCATTTCGAGCCTGACAATAACATGGCCGTTCACACGTTTGAATTCGAGGCGTCAAATGCCGAAGTGTTTCTAGCATCCGCGAGGTCGAGAGTTACAATTCAATCGCGAGTTGCTGCACACGAAGGAGCGTGGCAGCTTCAAGCAGGACAACCTATTCGCGTTGAAGTTAACTCCGTTCCGGAATCCTTGCCGCATGCAAATCTACCGACGTTCATATCACCTCGTTAATTATCAGCAAGCTCACTTATGGAACCACTTCTTTGGTCGTCTGGGGAATGACAATACTGATAACACCGGCATAAGCACAATTCAACTTGCTCGTATTGTTCAGCCCGGGCATTCCTCTCACAAGTACAGTCGGCACTCCTGGCGCCCAGGGGCCTGGTAGCATCGGCGTGCATGGCATGGGCGTCAAGACGCCTAACGCTGCAGCCGTCGCTGCAGCCACGGCTGGGTTCGCCAGAGATGTACACATTATGAATGGCGGAACGTTTACAAACGGTGCTTTATCCATAATGTTTGCACTCGGTGGCCCCTCACTTAGGACTTTGGGGTTGAGCACCACTAGAGTTGCAGGCCCTGTACCAAAGCTGCACTGCATCATTGCCCCCATACATACAAGCTGAGCCATGCGATTACCTCGTATATTTAACAAAATGCAAAAATGGTTGTGGAATAATCAAACGAGTACTGCTTAAGTATAATATTACTTTGAATTGCATGGCGAAAAAGCCATGAGATCCAGTCCCAAACTTTTCAGCATTTTCATCAACATGGCCAACATCATCATGATCTCTGCACTACCGGACATCGGCGGCGCTTGACCAGCAAGCGAAGCGGCTGCATTCAATGTCGTCGAGGCGTTAGCTGCAGCTGTTAAGGTTGCACCGGCAGCCGCCGAAGCGCGAGCTGACGCTGCAGCACTAGCCGAAGCCGATCCGCTGACAGCAGCGTTGGCGGCAGCGGCAATGGCAGCCGAAGCGGCGGCGCTCAAACTGCCGCCGGCCGAGCCACTCATCGCGCCACTTAGACCACCCATAACCGAACCAAGTCCCCCCGCAGTTAAGGCGTCGAGTGCTCCCCCCAGGGAGTTGGCGGCCCCGGAAAACATTAGGTTCGGCCCGATACCTTTCTGAATCGTCTCGAGTGCCGCCAGCAATTTTAACGCAGGGCCTAACGCTAACAACTTCATCAAATCCTCCAGTTTTGGCATCGAAGACAGGTTTGCGCCCATTTGCCCCATTCCTGCAACTGCTGCAGATACTCCAAGCGATGTGTTTAGGTTGGCAGCGAAACCAGCTTGGACGGATGCATGAACCGCCGCAGACATAGAAACTGCGGCCGCGACCTGTGCCGCGACACTTACAGGCATACTTGCTGCTACTGTAGCTGCGGCTTGAGCAGCTGCCTTTGCTGTCGCTGCAGCACTCAAAACTCCAGTCAACGCCATAGGCCCTCCTTTGGCCGCTCCCATTAAGGTCTTCAAATCACCTAAAACCTCAGCCAGTTCCTTCATAGGCATCAAGCTTGCCAATGCAGCCAACGGCATCTTGGCGAGGGCGTCAAGCAGACCATTCAGCTGCAATGACCTTGCTAGCCCGTTGATCATACAGGGAGCCAATGGGGAAGCTAAATTGATACCAAGCGAGGCTTGTACGGAAGCTTTCATGTTCGCAACAGCCGCCAACCCGAGGGCTGCTTGAACGGTAGCATCTGCGGCTGCCGCCGCCGAGGCTTTTGCGGCCATTGCAGCGCTCAAAGCTGCCGCGAACGCCGCTTTGGCCGCCAACGCCGCGTCAGCCTTTGCCGCGACGTTTGCATTGATTGCCGGCAACAATGGAGGTAATGACGCCGGAATGACAGGTACTTTAGGTAGGCCAACTTTCAAGTTCTGATTGAGAGCCGCCACGCGCTGATTGAATTCAGCGACTTTCAATGCACAAATACACAACACTGTAGATTCCCTATTTCCCTATGAGGACGATGTGTTTGAAGACGCACTGCTATCGGAACTACCCTTCCGATTGGCCTCCTCATTTGACTTGGCATTTGTATTTGAAACTACTTGCCCAGTAGCTTGCACAACCTGTGCACCTGCAGAACCCTGTGCACCTGCAGAACCATGTGCACCTGCCGAACCATGTGCGCCCGTCGTCGACGTTGTCGAAGCCACTAGGTTGGCCGAAGCCTTTGCTGAAGTCGATGTTGATAAAGCGGAGCTGGCGCTAACTGACGGTGGTGTTAGACCGCCCGATAGGTTCTTCTGGAAAGACAGCGACGGTAGCTTGGGCAGTTCCAATTTGACCTTTGGACATAAACACATTGGCGGCAAAAAGGGAATGAACAGACAGGCCATTCCGCAGGGAGCTCTTTCTACCATTGAAATCCCCGTTTCGGTCAATAACCGGTTGGCTAACATCGCCAACAGGTTTGCTAACTTGGGTACCCCTGGAACGCCTTTACCGTAGATCTTGTTGAACTCCTTAGAACGAGCGAAGTCGAGCGATTCTGCAAGATCCTGTTGCTCTGAATGCGATTGGGTGAAATCTCTCGACTCAGACTTGCTTTGAGACTCACTTAGCGACTTTTCGTAAATTCTCTCGTCTGTCTTTTCTCGAATTTCAGAGATTGCTGCATCGAGCTTTTTACCTGCACCTGGAACAGTCAGATCGACGTTAAAACCACGTTTTATGGCCCCCAACGCATCCAACAGATCGAGCAATTTCTGCACTTGTTCCTGCGTAAATGCAGCGCCGAAGTTCGGCAACGACGCCATATTCGCGTTAACCGTTTTGAGCGACTCTCCGAGACCACCCGCATTAATTCCAAATCCAAGACTCGCATTGAACGCCGCTTTGAGGGTTGCGTTGGCAGAAACCGCCGCGCTTAGCGTTGCAGACAAATTTGCTCCAGCGGAAGCAGAAAGTCCCAACGAAGCACTTGCCTTTGCATCGGCAGCGGCTTTGGCCTTGGCCGCCGCAGAAGCCGCAGCATTGAGTTTTGCTTGTGCATTAGGGCCCAAGACGTTAATACCCAGACTAGCTGCAGCATCCATGGCTGACGCAAGGTCCGCTAACCCTTTTAGTTTTGGAGTCGCATCCAATGGAAACTTAGAAATCGCTTTGTTCCACGCGTTTTTGACCAACGAGTCCAGTAAGTCGGAAAGCTCTGCGGGTGCAGTGTTCCCACCCATATCAATTCCAAATCCCCGCTTAGCATTGAGACAAAAGGTCGCCAAGGCACTTATGCTGGCCATTGCTTTTAGATTTGCACTCGCATTGGCTGCGGCTGACATGTTTCCGGCGAGTGCAGCATTGGCAGTCAACGATGCGTTGGCTGCAGCCGTGGCATTGGCCGCCGCCACTAGACCTGCATTGGCATTCAATCCGGCTGCCAAATTCCCTGCCAGAGTTGCATTCAACCCAACAGAGCCCAGCGCCGCTATCGCCTTGGAAAGGGAATCAGCACAAGCGCAAAGCATGATCTGCCTTTGGAAAAGGGGCCTCTTGAAACACTGCAACTTCCTTGCCAACGAACCAATCTTTAAAATTGTCGGGATTGCGATGGATATGGTGATAAACCGTATCTCTTTCAACGGGATCTCTTCCTGCTTCTGCGATCAAATGCTTTATTTGATCGACGTTGAGTATCTCCGGTGTGGTTGCGCCAGCATCGTGATAGATCAACTCATGCCGCACTGTCCCATCAATGTCGTCAGCGCCGTAAGCGAGCGCTGTTTGAGCCGTGCCAATCCCCAGCATGATCCAATAGGCCTTGATATGAGGGACGTTATCCAACATCAATCTGCTAATTGCCATCGTTCGCAAGTCCATCAGTGCCGATGGCTTTTTCAAATGTGAGAGCTTTGTGTTTTCAGGATGAAACGCAAGGGGAATGAACGTTTGGAATCCACCTGTCTTGTCCTGTAGTTCTCGCAATCGCAACAAGTGATCGATTCGGTGGTACGCTTTCTCGACATGGCCATAGAGCATCGTGCAATTCGTTTTGAGGCCAATTTCATGCGCAGCTTGGTGGATCTCAAGCCACTTGTGCGAGTTGGCTTTGTGTTCACACAGTTGATCGCGAACTTCTGGGTGAAATATCTCCGCACCGCCGCCAGGCATACTGCCAAGCCCCGCTTGTTTCAAATCAAGCAGGATCTCCTTCGAAGTCATCTTGGTCAAAAATTCAAACCAGTTGATCTCTACGGCCGTCCATCCCTTAAGGTGCAGTTTTGGAAACGCTATGTGCAGCTTCTCAATCATGCCACGGTACCAGTCATAGCCGAGCTTGTGGTGCAATCCACCAACGATGTGCATCTCGGTACATCCATTGTCGACAGCTTCTTGGCCTCGATGAAGGATTTGTTCATCGCTCATCGCGTAACCCTTGGGGTCTCTGAGGTCCGATCTAAAAGCACAAAAGCGACAACGATAGACGCACACGTTTGTCGGGTTTAAGTGCGTATTGATGTTGTAATAGCCAACGTTACCATTGATCCTTTCGCGAACATAATTCGCAAGTTGTCCAATTTCATGCAACGGTACTTCGGGCGAATAGAGAAAGATTCCGTCGTCCATGCTGAGGCGACCACCCTGTTCGACTTTGTCTCGAAGGGAACGCAATCGATCTCTAATGTTGAGGCTACTCATATTTGGAAAAGTTTCGGTAACTAGATTTTGAAGGGCGTCGATCACAACATGGACAGCAAACCGTGGGCTAGCGCCCTTCGGCTAAACAGCCGCTGGCGCGCTAGCGTCCGGTTCAGCCCGACTTATGATCGAAGCCGAATTATCGCCAATAAGCGTCGATCGTTCCTACGCCGAGAAACAAGACGCTAATGATCGAATTCAACTGAAAAAAGGCCAATTGCATTCTTTCAAGTGATTTTTCGGATATCACATTGTGTTCGTAAATAAGCAATAAGCCAATAACCACTAAGGTTGCCCGAAAAAACCAGCCAAGTGATAACGATGGCAGTACAAAACTCATCGAAAGTGCCACGCACCACATTATCGCATGGCAAACTGCGGCCACTCGCATGGCGTTTTGGACACCAAGCCACGCTGGAATACTAAAAAGTCCCGCTCGTCGATCGAAGTCGACATCCTGGCAAGAATAAATTATGTCGAATCCAGAGACCCAAAGAAAAACAACTATCCCTAACACCAGAGCTGGCAAAACATCTAAAGGACCTGTTTGTACGCTTTCGCCACGCAATGCAATCCATGCGCAAACGGGGGCTAGCATCAAGGCGGTCCCGAGCCAAAAATGGACCAAGTTGGTAAAGCGTTTTGCGAGACTGTATCCAGCTAAAAAAATCAATAAAGGAAGGCATAGAACAATAGGCAACTTATTAGGCAAAAACAGGCAGCAAGCGGCAGCAAATGCAATTGCACAGCCTAGACTGAACCAGCCGACACTTGAGCGAGACAGGATCTTGGCTGGCAAATGTCGAGAAGCTGTTCGTGGGTTTTCGCCATCAAAACGGTGATCTAACAATCGATTCATAGCCATTGCAAAGCTGCGGGCGGTGATCATGCATAGCAAGATTCCCACCAACGATTGCCATCGACAAGACAAGTAGTTTTGCGTCCCGTCAAAAGTACTGTTGGGAGGCAGTGGAACTACATAAGCCCACGCGGTTGCGAGCAAAGCAAATGGAAGCGCAAAGATTGTGTGGCTAAAACGGATCAAATGCATGTAATGCGTTGTAATCCTTAGCCAACTGCTTTTGTGGGTGCTTGCCACGCTTGTGCTGTTCATTTGTCCGCCCCTAATCCTTTGGCCTCGGCCCATCGTTTCATTAGGGTATTTGGAACTTGCAAGTGATCTAAGATTCTCGCAACGACAAAGTCGATCAAGTCAACTACCGATCGGACATCATGATACCAACCAGGCATGGCGGGCAGGACAATCGCTCCAGCTTGGGCGGCACGATGTAGATTCTCCAGTTGGAAAACAGACATGGGAGTTTCTCGTGGGACCAGAATCAGCTTGCGATGTTCTTTGAGGTGAACATCTGCCGCCCGCTGAATGAGATTGTTTCCAGCGGCATGAACCACTCCGGAAATGGTTGCACCCGAACACGGGCAGATAACCATTCCTCGAGTAAGGAACGACCCGCTTGCTATAGGGGTCATGTAGTCTTGGTAATCATGAAGTGTAATGCACTCCATGTTCTTTCCTACCCGCTCTGAAGATCTTGGCGTCCATTGGATTTGAGTTGCTAAGTCTGGCCAACTGTACTTCAATAAAACATCGATTTGATTCCGATTTGAGCCCACGTCGAGGTTGAGTTCCTGCTGAATGACGGTTGATGCCGATGGGCTCATCACAAGGTGAATGGGGACTTGGGCGTCGCACAAACATTGAAGGAGTCGGACGGCGTACACTGCTCCGCTTGCACCAGTGATGGCCAAAACCAGCGGCTGTTCTGGTGTAGATCGGGCCGTCATTTGGTACCCACATAAAGGGTTACGACGCCAAAGGTCATGGGATGCATTTGGATGCCGGTTAGATCCGACTGTCGCATGATGCGCGCCAACGCTTCACCGCTCGGGAATTCTTGAACGCTTTGAGGCAGATACTCGTAGGCCGACTGTTTGTTTTTGGACATGCTTTGGCCGACTCGGGGCAATACATATTTGAAGTAGAAGTTGTAGAGATGGCGAAGTCCAAATATGGTTGGCTTTGAAAACTCCAGCACGGCAACTTGACCACCTTTTTTGCAAACTCTCTTCATTTCCGAGAGTCCTTTTTCGGTAATGGCGACATTTCTGAGGCCGAATGCGACAGTTACGGCCTCGAAATGATTATCTGGGAACGGCAATGTTTGAGTGTCTGCTTCGACAAACTCGACATTTCGATGATCGGGTAATTTGCGAACCCGTTTTTCACGTGCGATCTGGAGCATTTCACTGCAAAAGTCACTTCCGACGATCTCGGTCTCTTTCCCAAGCGATCGTGCGATAGCGATTGCTAAATCACCGGTTCCGGTGCATACGTCCAGAACTGGCGCACCCGCCTTAAGGCCCAGAATTCGCAGGGTTTTCGCTCGCCAATGGGTATCAATATTCAACGACAACAGATGGTTCATCAAGTCGTAGCGAGGGGCGATTTCTGCAAACATTTGTCGCACTCGATCTCCGGACTTATCCAGCGGTTTGGTTTTGGAAATAGTCGGTTCTTCTGTCGTTTCGGCTGAGCTCATCTTCAATTTCCTGGGAAAATCATAGCATACGCGATGACTGCATTTTCCCAGGAACCATAACCGGGGCTAGTGCTATTCTAAGATTCCCGCCGAAACCGACCTCGATGCCTCGAGGTCGGTGGAGAGCTGCTGGGCAGGTTTAACATGTTTAACCCTGTTTAACCCAAGGTTAAACAAGGTTAACCATCAGCCTATGCGCAGATAACATTGATTGATGCGCGAATGACTGGGTTTGGCTATACTATTTAAACATTGTTTGGCCAGTTCTTCTTCGCTACTAGTGGGTTTTCACATGTTTCGCCGGTCGCTGGTGCTAGTTGCTACCTTCGTTTGTCAATTACCCTGCTTTCGCGTATCGAGCGATGAGGGAATGCATCCGATCAGTGAATTGGCACGTCTCAATTTGCCGGAAAAAGGCATGCAGCTGACAACCAAAGAGCTCTTCAGTCCGGGTCAAGTCAGTTTGGTTGATGGTATTTGTCGCGTCAATGGATGCACTGGTTCGTTCGTCTCGAGCGATGGTTTGATCATCACCAATCACCACTGCGCATTCGATGCGATCCAAAAGGCAAGCTCTTCTGCCAACGACCTCTTGACCAACGGATTTATTGCCAAGAATCTGAGCGATGAGGTACCTGCTCCCAACTACACGGTGCGAATTACGGAAGGATACAAAGACGTCTCCGAACAAGTTCTTGCTGCAGTGACGGACACGATGACGTTTTTGGAGCGAACGCAGGCCATCGACAAGCGCCGCAAAGAAATCGAGCTTGCAAGTGAGAAAGAGAACAAGGGGCTACGAGTTGAAGTTGCAGAAATGTTTGCCGGAAAGACTTATGTGCTGTTCTTATATACCTATCTCAAAGACATTCGTCTTGTGTTCGCTCCGCCTGTTTCGGTGGGGGCTTTTGGAGGTGAAGTCGACAATTGGGAATGGCCTCGGCATACGGGTGATTTTTCCTTTATGCGGGCCTACGCTGCTCCTGATGGTTCATCGGCCGACTATTCCTCAAAAAACATTCCCTACCGTCCCAAACGTGTAATCAAAGTGGCTCCTCAGGGAGCGAACGAAGAAGATTTCGTATTCTTGCTCGGTTACCCAGGGAGGACGGTTCGACAAAAGACAGCAAGTTTTTTGAAGTACGAACAAGATGTCCGATTGCCAGCCATCGTTGAACTCTACGCCTGGCAAATCAGCGAAATGGAAAAGGCCGCAGCTCTTGATCGCTCCATTGCGATTTTGCATTCGACGCGAACCAAGTCTCTTGCGAATGTAGAGAAGCGATCTCGAGGTCAGTTGCTCGGTTTGAGACGAGCAAACATCGTTGCGACCCGCGAAAAGTACCAATCAGAACTTTATAATTTTATTCAGTCAGACACGGTGCGCCGCGATAAATATGGCTCGCTACTTAAGGATATCGCTGCAGTCTACGAAGAAATGACGGCGACAGGCTCTTTCGAGATTCACTTGCGAGAATTGAAATCTGCATGCCGTGCTCTTTCGTTTGCTTTTACGATTTATGATGCGGCGGTCGAACGAGCCAAGGAAGACTTGGATCGTGAGACGCCTTATATGAATCGCAACATAGATCTTACGGTCCAGCAGTTGAAGCTGGACGTTGCCGATTGGCATTCACATACCGATGTGATCATGCTTGCAGGCATGTTGGAGCGGTTGAGCAAGATCAACAGCGCCCGTGGTATTGAACCATTCTCGACATTGCTAGACGACAATCGTTTGCTTGCAAAGCGAGCCGAATCGTTGATAGGCTCAACTCGGCTAGGTGACGTCGCTTTTGTTGAAGAGTGCTTAAAGAAGTCGCCAAAGGAGCTTGAATCGATTGCGGACCCTATTTTAAAGCTGATAATTCAGTTGTATCCGAACTATAAGTCGCTTCGCGATCTGGACAAGGAACGAGATGGTCGGTTAGGACAGTTGTACGGTTCTCTGATGGAGGCCAAGCAAGCGTTTCAGCCCACTCAATTTGTACCGGATGCCAACGCCACGCTTAGGATTACTTTTGGTCGTGTTCGGGGCTATTCACCAGCCGATGCCATACAAAAGACCCCCATTTCGACACTTCAAGGCGTTATTGACAAGACCACGGGCCTCGAACCCTTTATTACACCAAAAGCAGTGATAGACCGCTTTAACGCAAAAGACTTTGGCCGTTTCGTTCATCCAAAGCTGGGGCAAGTTCCGGTGGCGATTTTGTACAATACCGACACGACCGGCGGTAATTCAGGTAGCCCGGTTTTCAATGCAAAGGGTGAATTGGTAGGCGTTAATTTCGATAGAACCTTCGAAGCGACGATCAACGACTTTGCTTGGAATGAAAGCTACAGCCGTTCTATTGGCGTCGACATTCGATATGTATTGTGGATCACAGGAATCGTTTATGACGCCAAGCATTTGCTGAAGGAAATGGGGCTTTAGGCGAGCGGCAGATTGGAAACTACCAAAAGTAGATTGGGACCAATGTCCCGATCCTTCGCATGAACGGAATAAATGGTCCCATCCTACCCTCCTTTCATATTGTATCTTTCACCCTGCCGCTCGCCTTAGCATCGTTACTTTGGCAACTCACGACGCTTTCCAATCGAAGAGCGTTAGCTTTTTCTGAGAACGGACTGCGATTTGATTTCCGGTGACCGCTAAATGCGCCCAACATTCATCATCGGAAACTCGACGTTCAGATACCATCTGGAATTCAGTTGGATTGTGTGCAATCAATCGTAAAAGCCCGTTTTGATCTAAGGCAAGGATGTGTTTTCCATTGGATACCATGCTCCAGTACTCTCCGAACGGTTTGGTGGTCCAAAGTTCTTTGCCAGATTGCAAATCCAAGCATGCGAAGCGTTTGTTCTTCATGTGCAAGTAGACGTAGTGATCGATGATGATGGGCGAGGACATGTAGCCCTCGATTTTGTTGTCCCAACGGACCTTGGTTGATGCATTATTCGGTACGTCGAGAAGGAGCGAGCGTCCGCCGTAGCTACTTGTGAAAACAGAGTTGTCCCAGAGCGTTGGCGTCAAGATATTCATTCCACGAAAGGCAGCGACATCGTGCGTCCAGTCTGCTTTGCCTGTATCTAGGTCGAGGCCAGCAAGCTTCGTTCTCGTTTGCACAACCAACTGTCGCTTGCCGTTGAGAATTTGTATCACAGGCGACGAAAATGCACCGCTGCTCATCATGTCGCCGTTATCCCCAAGGGAGTTCCAGACAGTCGTGCCATCAGAAGCTTTCAGTCTGTAAACGCCTTTACCTGCTTGGACGTAGATGTCTTCGTTGTCAACAAGAGGTGAACAGGCCATGCCGAAGTCAGGGATTTTTCCAGCTATTTTACCGAAATCGACACGCCATCGTTCAGTTCCGCTTTCGCAATCCAGGGCAACCAGGACGTCTCGAATACCGCCGACAAAAAGAGTCTTGCCATCGGTAGCCGGCGTCGATCTGATCCAGCTGCCATTGCGCGCGGCAAAAAAAGGCACACTCATTGCGCCATCCCATTCGTATTTCCATTTGATTTCGCCGTTAGCTCGCGCGACACTGTAAACTCGTTCTTTTCCCTTTTGGCTTTCCGTAGTGAAGACTGCGTCGCTGGAAAGAACGGGTCCAGAGTAGCTGTCGCCAAAATCTTTGATCCAAACGGAACGGAGCGACTTTTCGTCAAGCGAATCAGGCCAAATCGCACCGTTTTGCAGTCCATCCCGGTTTGGCCCCCGCCAATTTTGCCAAGCGGACTCCTCGCCAAGAATTGAATCGCTAATCCAGCCTATTCCTACGGTAGTCGCTCCTGCAGTAATAAATGATCGACGTCTCATTAAAGTTGATTCCTATTGTGTCAGAAAAAGGGAAGGCGACTTTCAGCTTTTTAATGGTAGCGTGGTGTCAATTGGTTAGAACCAGGGTTTTTTTATCACAAAGGGTTGCAAGCATTTCGGATGAACGACTAGTGGTCTGTCACAGCTAAGAATTAGGGTTCG
>JAYTVL010000649.1:0-39771 GCA_043744075.1 Pirellula sp.
AACGATCGGTAAGCGCAAGTATATTTAACAAGACCCACTACGGTTCAGCGGAATTGTCGCCTCTAACCTTGCCCGACTTATGACCGACACCGTTCTTATGGCTCGTCATGACCTCGATATTTCAGTCGTTACCGGCATCGCAAGTTTCCTTTGGATGAAACGGCGATGGATTATCAGCTACAATGGCCAAGTACGAAGGTGGAGAGTGACCGCAATCGTCCTTCCGGGAAAACGTCGAATAACGAGGTATTGGAAACATTGGCTTCCCTTTTGGTTGTGCGCGGTGCAAATGTCGGCACCTACTATAATATTCGAGAATCCAAACAACGTTTGGGGCGAGATAGCCATTGCGACATCCAACTCGAAGACTCGGAGGCATCTAGGACCCATGCCGAAATCGACTATGTTGATGGCGAGTATGTCTTGCGAGATCTTAGTAGTAGCAACGGTACTTTTGTCAACGGCAATCGGATCACAGAACATACGCTTTGCGTTGGTGATCGCGTGCAAATCGGAAAACGATTGATGTTGTTTCGTCTAAGTTTCCGTCCCTTTGGCCCCAATGATAACGACGTGGACATTGTTCATCATGCGAACAACGACTCGTCTCAAATTGTTGGTCGCGTCGAAATTGAAAAGCAGCTACAGGAGCAAACCGCCGACTGGACAGCTAGAATCCAATCTGAAAAGGCCTCCTCTCAAGCAAAGAGTCATTGGGAAGTAATGTACCGCACCGCTCTAGCGGTCAGCCGAACGTTGGATATCGATCAACTATTGCACCAAATACTGGATCTCATTTTTCAGTGGGTGAACTGCAATCGAGGCTGCATTATGCTCAACGACATGGAATCCGGCGAGCTGATGCCAAGTTGCCGGCGTAACCGAGGTGCAAACGTCTCTTCGCACCGAATGACCATTAGCAAGACGATATTGGACTACGTCTGCAAGAAAGAGGAAGGAGTACTGACCAGCGATGCGTGCGAGGACGAACGATGGAACACCAGCTTGAGCATTGCGGCTGGCGGAATACGCGAAGCCATTTGTGTCCCCATGAAGGGTCGGTATGGAAGCGTTGGCGTCATTTACATCGACACATCAGTTTCGGCCGGCCAATACGCGATGAAGCCAGAATCGGTATTCAATGAAGAGCATCTAAAAATGCTCGTTGCGATCGGTCATCAAGCGGCCCTCGCAATCGAAGATACCAACTACTACCAAAGCATGGTGCAAGCTGAACGACTTGCGGCTATGGGCCAGACCATCGCGACGCTTTCTCACCATATCAAGAATATTGTCCAGGGACTTCGCGGTGGCGGTTACCTCATCGATCAAGGAATCAAGGGGGGCGACATGGATGTCGTTCAAAACGGTTGGCGAATCTGTGAACGCAATCAAGAACGCATTGAGTCGTTCGTCTTGGACATGCTCACGATGAGCAAGGATCGAAAACCGAACCGGACCGAAGTCGATTTGCGCGATGTCATTGATGACGTTGTTCAACTATCAACGGTTAAAGCAGCGGAGAAATCGGTTTCTATTCAGTGGTGCCGTCCCAACGCATTTCGAAGCATGATGCTTGACGGTGAGGCTATTCACCGAACCTTGATGAACCTAGTTGGCAATGCGATCGACGCTTGCGTGGATCGAAACGGCGGCTGCGTAGAAATCTTCCTTTGCGAAGCCAAAGAGTTTGCGAAAGTACAAGTCAGGGACAATGGAGTTGGCATCGCCCCGAATGACCTTGAACGAATCTTTTCCATGTTTGAATCGAACAAGGGAAATCGTGGAACGGGCCTAGGATTGCCCGTTAGCCTCAAAATCGCAAAGGAACATGGAGGAACTATCGAAGTACGATCCGAAGTGGGGGCAGGAACCGAGTTCGAACTCACTTTGCCCTGGAAGTCCAACCGGATTCCCAATACCCCAGAATCTTCACCGACCATTCCGGGATAGAAGTGTTTGTGTTTGTTATATTGCGACCAGCCACAGAGCGGCCACGAAATTTGCTCGAAGCAGCAAGTGGAACCCGCCATTACTTCCCTATCTTCAAAACAAAATCAAAGGAGTTGGGCTTTCCAACAACCACCTCAGCTTCGAGGGCGGATGAAGAATTGAACTGCTTCGGAAGGAATTGTTCTTCGATCGAAACTTTCTTGTTTTGATCAATATCAAATTCAGTTTTGCCGGTCGGGCGAAAAGCGAGGATCTCCACCCGGTACTTGCCCGGCGTGGCTCCATCCGCCTCCGCAATAGAAAACTTTCCATCAATGACCTCGCAGCCAACTGTTGACCCCTCGCCCTTTGGGTAAAGCGTAATAACGCCCTTGGTTAGAGGATTGTCTTGCCAAGTCACAGTTCCTTTCAACGCTTGGCGATTGTCGCCCGAACTACATCCGGCGATCGCAATAAAGCCAATGCCGATCAGTACTGCTGTCGAAATCCAAGGAAAACGATCTCTGCAAAATCGCAACATTCAAAAAACCTTGTAACAGACGATAATTTGAGAAGACTTACCCGCGAAACCGAAGTTATCCGAGGGTTATTGGGAGTTATTGAGGCAAACCCGCCACTTCACCACCTGCTTGACTGCTTAGAGCCCTGTAAGTCAAAATGTCTATCGAATCAGACAAGAATTGGACCGAGGCATCACACATCATGACTTGCACCCCCCCGGTGTGGCGACTTCTTGCCGCGAGCGTGTACTGTGCGATACTCCCACCGTTGATGCATGGCAATTTTATTTCGGGACGATTCACACAGGTTCCGCGATCGGGTGCACGACTGTTGGGAGTAAGGTCCGAGCTGAGCTGATAGCATGAGGAGTCTTCGTTCCATGGTCGCCCTCGACGATCGATCGGATCTGCAGCAGCCGCAGGAGCTTGAAGCATCTCGAGCATTGCAAATGTGTTGCTGGTCCCATCGGTAATGTCACCGAATTTAGCTCCGTAGTGATAATAAAAAGGTCCCTTGAACAATGGATTTGTAACGACTTGCGTTTCCGCTCCCCAATTGACGCCGTAGTTACCTTTATAGTCCTGAAAAGTGTTTGAAAACATCTGATAAGTCTGGTCGCTTGGACATTGCCAGGTTGGAAGAAATGAAAAGAGGACGGGCCAATTTGCAGCCGGTTGTAGATGCCAATTGACGTTGTCGTCGTACAGTTTGCCTCGGTTCCCCTGTTCAAGAAAGTCTAGCATGAACCTAATAAAGGGGGTTCGCTTCGCAAGGTAATTTGCTGGGTTGTTCGGGTCGCGCCCAATCGTTCCTGGAGGGAATTTCTTGTGTGCATCCGAATAGTTATGCAACGCAATTCCTAGCTGATGCATGTTGTTTGAACATTGCATGCGCCGAGCGGCTTCGCGTGCTGCCTGAACAGCCGGTAATAACAGTCCAACCAAGATTCCGATAATTGCAATGACAACCAGTAACTCTACTAGCGTAAAGCCACGCTTGCGAAGTATACGCATAATTATGCACTCCAAAAAGAAAGATTAAGAACAAGAACCGGCAGCACAAAAAACTGTCATCATGACGGCTCGAAATTCTCGATTCCGAACAACACCATTGTCCATTCGATTAACTATATTTTATCCTTAGCGGTAAATCAATGGCCCGTGGTTGGGGTCTCGTGTCGTCATGAGTCAAATAGTCAGGCACCTGACCCGTGCCACCACCGGCCATTTTTCTACGGCTATACCATCTTTCACGCACCATACTTCGTTATGCAATGCAACCGTTGGACAAATGTGTCGCGGTATCCCATAAACTACTTTCCCAACCGGATAGGAGTCGGCTCGAGATGTTTGCAAAACTAAATGCTCCTCGTTTTGCATCACCGGAATTGCATCCTCAAGTCCGAACCATCTCACTCTAGGCTGTGGCATTTCTGAAGCCACCGCCTTGTGCCCTAAGTCGATGCAAATACTGTTTGCAGTGGGGCAGCTGATGACGCGAGCTAATAAAACAGCCGCATTTTGGAAATCCAAGTCCGGAGAAATTTCCTGTTGTCCGAAGTCCCAAAGCACTGTAGTGCCCGCCCCAACCTCAATGTTCTTGCGTATGGACAGCACACTAGAAGTCGGTGTTCCGGCGGCAATAATGTTGGGTACATTGAAGCCGGCTTCGTGCAATTCGTCTACCAACTTCCATACAGGTTCAAACGCTTGCCGCGTCTGCTCTGTGAGTATTGTCAAATCCGAATCATGCAAATGACCGTCGTAAGCATGCAGACCACCGGGGCGAATACCCTCGGTCTTTGACATTTGCTGATAGAGCTCAAATGCTTTTCGGCCAGGCAAAATACCAGTCCGATTCATCCCGACATTCAAATCCACGTAAAGACAAGCGACGACACCGTTCGAAATTGCAGACGACGCAATTTGAGACAGCGAGGCTGGATTGTCCACGATCGCCGAAAAACGAGTGCCAGGAAAACGTCTAATTAACTCAATGAATCGTCGAATGTTTGGGCCTACGGGTTGGTAGGCCAACAAAATATCTTTGCCTCCGACGCTTGCAGTCATTTCTGCTTCGGCAATCGTTGACGTCTTGAATTTATCGATGCCGACGCCGCGTTTCATCTCAATGATCTGCGGAATCTTGTGCGTCTTAACGTGTGGACGGAGCCGGGAAACGTCGCCGGCCAGCGCGATCATCCGCTTTAGATTCTCCTGAATTCGATCGAGATAAACCAAAAGTGCTGGGGATGGAATGTCATCCTCGTTTTCAATAAGGTACCATTGTGTCATGTTTGTCACCTTTTTCGTCATCTGCTAGCTAAGGAGTTCGTTCATGCGATATGCCATTCCCTGTTTGGTTCTGTTCGTCAGCTACTGGGCAATCGACCCAGTCACCGGTTCACGACCCGACGAAACCTCCAACAACACAAGGAAATCTGACATGCAGCTTGGAAATTTTTCAATCAGCTTGACCGTCAAAGACGTCAATGCCTCGAAAGAATTCTATGAGAAACTCGGATTCAAGGTGAGTGGAGGAGATTTGAAACGCAAGTATGTGGTCTTACAAAACGAGACCAGCACCATTGGATTATTTCAAGGTATGTTCGAGAAAAACTCCCTGACATACAATCCAGGCTGGGATCGGGACAAGAAGACTCTGGCTGAGTTCCAGGATGTTCGTGAAATCCAACTAGAGTTGAGGAAGCGTGGACTGAATCCCGTTGTTGCTGCCGATGAGTCGACCGACGGGCCAGCATTTTTGACACTCGTCGACCCCGACGGTAATCCAATTCTCATCGACCAACACGTACCTAAGCCGACTAAGAAATAATAAAGAATGGGAAATGGTCGACCGTTGTACGACAAATAGCAATTTCGTGGCAAGTACATATTTTGTGGAAGCGGTTATTTCAACGACGAAGCCACTTGGCCATTGATTATGACTCCAATACAGTGCGTCGTATATTCAAGTGGATCGCCGTCAAACAGTGCAAGATCGGCGTCTTTACCAACTTCGAGCGAGCCAACGCGATCTTGAATGCCTAAAATTCGAGCGGGAGAAATTGTTATCGATTCAATCGCTGCATCGTAGCTGAGTCCATGTGCCGCAGCGATGGCCGCTTCGAATAACACTACGCGAACCTTCGGGACATAGGATTCGAAGCCTCCCTGGATGGCGAATGGAATTCCAGCCGCGTGTAGCTTGGAGGCAGATTGAAAAGACAGGTTCTCTTTTTCGCCACTTGCTCGAGCCATTGATGGGTGAAGCAAGACGCTGATCCGAGCTGCTTTCATTTGCGGAATCATTAGGTGACAGTCGGCTGCGCTGTCGAGCCATATTTGCAGTTTAAACTCCTCTGACAATCGAATTGCGGAAGCAATATCTTGGGCTCGATCAGCTGTAATCAGCAATGCTTTTCGGCCCACCAACACTTCGACCAATGATTCAAGTCGTAGATTGCGTGCGATCGGCTCAGCTTCTTTCTCCTTGTCTTTCTCCTTACCGTCGGATGCCGATGGCTTAGGATTTGCTTTGGCATCCCGTTTCGCTTGAAACTCTTGCGCTTCGATGAAGAGCGCTCGCAACATAGCCATCTGTTTGCCCCTGGTTCCTGGGCTTGTTTTTCCCGTCTTGGTGGACGCTTCTGATAGCGTTGCTGCAATGGCCCTTCCATCAACCATAAGAGCTTCTTCGATCGTGTTTCCGATCGTTTTGGCGATGAGCGTTTGGCCAGAAATCAATTCGCCGGGCGCGTGTCCAGTGTGAATCGTCGTTACGCCGAAGCTTCGAATGTATTCCACCAACTCCTCTCGAGGGTTGTACGCATCGATGGCTCGCAACTCAGGTTGTAAAGGTGACGATCGTTCAATTTGATCGCTGTCATGTTTGACATTCAGTATTCCAGAGAGTCCGGCACACGTTCGGACGTCAACCATTCCTGGCATAACAAATTCACTTTTGAGGATTGTTGCATTCTCCGGAATCGTTACTTCGCCTGTTTTACCTATTGCCTGAATCTTCCCATCGACGCAAACAACCGTCCCGTTTTCTATCGTTTGGCCAGCTGCGGTCAAAACGTGTTTAGATTGAATAACCAATGGTGGTGCAGCGATTGCCATTGCACTAGTGCAACTGAAAGAAAGGCCAAGAATTGACTTCGCAAGACTACTGTTTAAGAAAATCACTTTGCACCTCCTTGCCATGCAGGTGCAAAGCAACATAAGTATGGATCGAGATCGCCGCCTGCTTTCACACCTCCCTCGGCATAAAGTTGGTCCCCCGGTTTGCTAAGATCAAATGCTTTCCTGCCTTCAACCCATGTTTCTAAAACCCGAGAGTATACACTCAGTGGATCACCGCTAAAAATTGCAATGTCGGCATCTTTGCCAACGGTCAATGATCCAATCCTGTCGCCGAGCCCAAGCATTTCAGCGCCCGCAAGTGTTAATCCAGCAATTGCCTTGTCACGGTTCATGCCAGCTCGAACAGCCAACGCGGCTGAACGTGTCAACAATCGCGAGTCAGTGATCGGGTCGTCGGTATGAAACGCGACCTTTACTCCGGCTTCATCCAAAACTCGACCATTGTTGAAGGTCATATCCTTTGCTTCCACCTTCCCACCGGGTGAATCAAGTACGATGATCGAACAGGGGAGTTTGGCCTGCGCGATCTCCTTGGCCACTTTCCAGCCCTCGCTCACATGGTGCAAAACCGTTTGAAAGCCGAACTCCTGAGACAGTCGAATGACGGTCATGATGTCATCGTGCCGATGGGTATGATGATGCACGATCCGTTTTCCTTGCATCGCTTCGACAAGCGTTTCCAAGTGCAGGTCTCGCGGAGGTAACTTGGTCAAGTCGCCGTTGGCCTTTACGACCTTGGCCTGGTACTCGCGAGCTTTGATGTATTGTTCGCGCACTAGGAATGCGGACTTGCCTCGGGTTCCCGGAAATGGGGATTCGCCCTGTGAATTCGTGCCGTTTGCCATCTTGAGTCCGCCGATTGGCGCCCCCTCTTTGTCCCGAATTAGAATTTCATCGACAATACGGGGAGACGACTCGTAGTAACGCAATTTGCAATAGACCGTCTGGCCGCTGATGAGATGGCCGGAACCGGGCATAATATTGATCGTGGTCAAGCCCCCGGCAAGCGCGCGGCGGAAACCAGAGTCTCGAACATTGATTGAATCCAGGATGCGAACGCCAGGTTGGATCGGGCTGCTACTATCCGCAGCACCCATTCCTCCGATATGGCTATGCGTGCAGATCAGGCCAGGCATGATCCATTTTCCCTTGGCATCAATTAAGTTCGCGTCGCCTGGGATCATGACGCTCTGCGACGGGCCGACCGCTTTGATTTTTCCACCCTGGACTACGATGGCGCCATTCTCAATGGGCGGCTTGTCGACTGGTAATAACGTCGCATTGACCCATGCAATCGGTTGGTCCGTTGTTGTTGGCTCGCTATTTGATGCAGACGGTGGCTGCCAGCCGAAACAATGATTAACAATCAGTGTACTGGATAGTGCCGCCGAAGTAGACGACAGAAATTCTCGACGCGTATTCAAGGGATACTTTCTCATGAATAGATGATGAACTGAAGGATAGTGCTCAGTCAAGTTAAAAAGCGGAAGGTAATGCTGCGAAAGACATTGCGAAAAGCAGTTTAAATGCAGACTGTTTTTCGTAACCCGCTGCGTAAGCGAGGGATTTTGTTGCTGGTCCCTCGCTTATGCGTCGGGTTGTGAATAATTCGCACTAGCATGAGGGCCGGATTTACAAGTGATTACTAGCCTTCCAGCCCGCACGCTAGCGCGTTGCGGCTCAAAGTGAGTGCCATTGGCGCAGCCGCCGGTACTTATCGTCATGCAATACCGGCGGCTAGTGCCGAGCCGCTCAGCTCGACTTGAGACTGGTATTGCTCGAAAATAGTGGTAATATGTTGTTTTCGCTTAGTGTTGTCAAATTAATACTGGATTGATCATGCCAGCTTCTCCACGAAAGCAACAAGCAATTGGGAAGAGTTCTTGGCAACAGGCTTATAATAAGCGAGCAAGTTTTTTTTTTCTTGCCTTATCCGCGATTTTGATGGTCTGCCTAACGGTCGCTTGGTTGGTCGTACGCAGTAAAGTCGCAAAGCTCGAATCTCGCCATGTTTCGGTTTTGGATATCGAGATTGAGGGACCTGAATTTTCGCCAAACGCGACTGACGATGAAATTCTTGCATCAGCGGATCGTCAGTGCCAGACTATTTTGGAAGCGTATCCGAATTTGGCGGCCGCATATAGCGTAAAAGCCAATCGCAACTATATGACAGGCGTTTTGGAGGTTGCAAAGGCAACTTGGTCGCGAGCGTTAGAACTCGATCCGAATTCAAGTGATGCTATGTTAGGCTTAGCAATAATCGCGCTAGAAGCAGGCGAATACCAACGGACCACGGAGTTGTGCGAACAATGCATGTTAACCAATCCAGGAAATCCTCGCATTCCACTGTTGCTGGCGGAAAGTTATCTTCAAGACGGGCAAGCTAATAAATCTATCTCGGTCCTATCTAAGCATATTGCATCTCAACCAACGTCGGTACAACCGTTAGAGATGCTCGGAACGGCTTACTTGAACGTTCGGGATTACGAAAATGCCATAACGCAATACAAACGTGTCCTGGCTTTCTCTCCAAATTCTAAGGACGCATTTTATGGGTTGGCGCAAGCGAGCTCAAAATTGGGTCGCTCTGAAGAGGCAAAGAAATATGTGGCAAGATTCAAGGAAATCGCATCGAATGCAACTTCGTCCAACCAAAGACTCGCGCAGACTTTTCAAACCCGGGCATTTGCTTCGAATGTTTCTGCGCAGGTCTATAAGGATTCAGGGTTGATCTATCGAAGATTTGGCGAACGTAATAGAGAGGAAGAGTGCTTGTTACGCGTTCAAAAATTGCAGCCCAGCGATATCGCCTGGCTCGAAGAATTGCAAAAGTGTTTTTTCGAGACTGGCAAACTTCGACAAGCCGCGGATGTGGCAGAACGGTTAGTTCAACTCAACGCGAAAAATGTTGATTACTGGCTTAGATTAGGCCAGCTTTATAGTGACCTTGAGATGGCTGACAGTGCGATCAACGCGTTTACGAAGGCTGTGGAGTTGGCTCCAAACGATGAGCGATGTAAAAAAGCAGAAACAGTGCTTCGAAAGTTAAAATCTCCATGAACCAACTGCTGCGACAACTTTTTAGTTTCAAAGTTGCCCTCATACTTTTTTGTACGTTCGGAAGCATTAGCGAAGTCCCCGCAGATGATATGTCCGCTATACGCTTTTCCGACTACACCAAAAGGTCGGGGATAGATTTTGTGCACCGAGATGGCAGTTCGGGAAAGCATTACCTTGTTGAAGCCATGGCTGCCGGACTGGCCAGTTTTGATTACGATCTCGATGGTGACTGCGACATATTTTTCTTAAATGGAGCTGCATTGCGAGGCACGACCTACGAAACAAAGCCTTTTAGTCAGCTTTACCAGAACCAAGGCAACTTCGAATTCCGAGACGTTACGAAGGCTTCTGGTTTGGGTGACGGCTCGTTCGCAATGGGAATTGCCATCGGAGACTACGACAATGATGGATTCGCCGACGTATATATTTCGAACTTTGGGCCGAACATACTTTACCACAATAATGGCGACGGGACCTTTTCGCCGGTCGAGGGAAGTTCGCTAAAGTGTGGGGATAGAATTGGCGGCGGTGCGGAAAAAGTCGGTAGCGGATGTTGTATGCTGGATTGTGACGGAGATGGGCTGCTGGATATTTTTGTGGCCAACTACACGTCCGAGGTTTACAAAGTTCCTGTCCCGACGTTTCGTGAACGGATCATTTACGGTGGACCATTACTCTATCCCAAAACAACCGACAACTTAATTCGCAATCAGGGAGACGGTACGTTCACGGACATTTCCGAATCAAGCGGTATTGCCTCCGAAACGGAATGGGGCATGGGTGCAATCTGTTTGGATTATGACCAAGACGGTGATACAGACATTTTCGTGGCAAACGATTCGACTTCCAATTACTTATGGGAAAACGACGGCACTGGAAAATTCTCTAACGTTGCATTGTTAGCTGGAGTAGCGTTTGATCATCGCGGGGATCCTCAAGGCAACATGGGAGTCGATGCAGCGGATTTCGACGGAGACCTTTTCCTCGATTTGCACGTTACCACTTATTCGAAACAATACACTCTCTTGTTTCGACATGACCACCATGGGTTTTATGATGCAACACGCGAGGCCGGAACGGGGGCAAACACATTTTATGAAGTGAACTGGGGTACTTGTTTTGCCGACTTTGACAACGATGCGGATAAAGATATTTTCAATGCAAACGGTCACGTGCATGATAATATGGACGATTTAGACGAAACGATTCGTTACAAGAATCGGAACCAAGTTTTCGAAAATCGATGGCCGAAAAAATTCGTTGATGTTTCAAATCAATGTGGTGACGGATTAAAGATTCTTGAGTGCAGTCGCGGCGCCGTGGCTGACGACTTTGATCTCGATGGTCGTATCGATTTGGCAGTTTTGAATTCGAGGACCTCGCCGAGTGTATTGCGAAACGAGTCCATCAGCCCAGGCAATTGGGTTTATTTCGATCTCGTTGGCACACGCTGTAATCGCGGCGGAGTTGGAACTCGAGTCGTGATTCATGCTGGCGGCAAGTCGCAGATTCTAGAGGTACACAGTGCGCGGAGCTACCAAAGCCATTTCGGCTCTCGACTCCACTTTGGTCTTGGTTCAGCCACTAAGATCGAGAAGATTGACATCCATTGGCACGCTGGCGAAGTTGAGACCTTTTCGGATCTTGAAATCAATGGGTTTTATGTACTACGACAAGGCAACGAGCCTAAAAGAATAAGGTGAAGGAGTTACGCTTACTTGACTTCGAGCAAGCTTCGCATTGCACTCATCAATACGGGCTCAACTTCGGGCGAGACGCTCGAAGAAGTTGGACCGGTCTCGTAGCCACCTTCAGGATATGCTGCGGCTGTACCAATATACCCTGGGCCGTAATTTCCATATGCCGCCATCATTACGTGCAAATCAGGACGCATGGCTTTGGCCGCCAATTGATATTCTACGAAGAGTTCACCCGGCAGATGAAGCATACGCACATCTCCCACTTGCAAACAAGTAATGTCGATTTTGTGGCCAGCCTTAGAACGCTGAACCCATGCAAGTTGGTCGGCAAAGGAGATGTATCCTTTTGGATTGGTTGCTTTTAGCTTTGCGATGAGATCGGACTCATTCAAATGCGGTGCTACAGGAAGACTCACGAATTCGCTTTTCCACCCTATATCCTTTGCAGTCAGTGGAATTCGGTTCGACTTTTCATATGCCTCTCGCATCCCATTGGCAAGCCGGTTCGCGAGAACCATTCGATTGGACTGCGTGCCGTCGTTGTATTTGCCAGCCGCAATATTTCCGCCTGCCCCATTGAAATGAACGTGCATCGCCATGTTTACATCTTGGCCACGAATGAACCTTGCGATACCAGGAAAGTCTGGGCTCGGAATTCCAAGCCGATAGTAGCTCTGAGGGTGGCACGCGTAAGCACTGAGTAACGCAACTGGCTTGTCCTGATTCCAGAATCCGAGCAATGAAACCACTGGGTCGATGAGACCCTCGGGTAATGCGATAAGTGCTGGTACTCTACAACTGCTGCCTCGCATAGTTCCCACCTTTCCATCCGGGCCAACAGATACGCGTCGATTCGAAGCCACCTCCTTGACGTCGGCTTCGCCGTATCCGAAATGCGTCGCTGGTTGTGCGTTTGAAACCGCGTCGCGAATTGCGTCGGATGCACGCTGGATTACTTGACGATGGAAGTTGCCGTCGAATCGAGTATAGTCCTCGACTCCGAGCTCTCTAATGATTCGCTCTGCCGTAAAATCGCAGCCCGGCGCATCGTGCTGATGCAGCGCATGCAAAGCTACGCGACCAGGCACGGTACCAGCAGCATTTGCAAGTGCAGAACGAAACGCATCGTGTCCTTCATTTGCGATCCCAATCCAGTCGACGGCGCACAGAACAATCGGTTGTTCCGCACCCAGAATAACGATTCCGCGACATCGCAGCGTTAGTTCATCAAGCCGTTTCACCGGATCGTAAGCCATAGCCGAACCGAGCGGTGGCGTTGCATCCACATCGAAGCTCGCGACCCTTATCGGTTCCGCAGCGATCGCGATAAACGGAATGAAGAGCAGGAAAAAGAGACTGAGAATTTTTCGTTTCATGGTTGTTTTGACCCAACGTGGAAGGAATTGTCCTCAATTCCTTCTGTGGCTGCGCAATCGCGGGAATTGAGGACAATTCCCGCCACGATGTGTGGCTCCGTTTTTCTACTTGAGCAGCCAGGCGACCGCTGCTGATTCTGTTCCGGACTTGTCGCCGGAATATACTTCGAAGTTGCTCTTGTCTGCCTTTTTATAAACTTCGCTAACTAATGCCGGTTCGCTTCCTTCGCCGGCCAACCAAAGCCTACCGGTTGGAGCCACAGCCAACATTCCAGGAATGTCGAGGTACTTGCTCCCGCCCGGCAGGAAGTTAACGTCACGGTAGTCAAGAATTTCGCCGAATCGGAATCCGTTTGTTTCGATTGCCACTTTGTTAATCGACTTTCCGCCGACTGCGCGGGCAGCGACGGCGATCGGACCCACTTCCCCTAAGCCAACAATCGCGACCGACGAAGGACTAGGGTGCGTGCCAATCTTGGCGGTTCGAAGAAAATGAACGGTGGTCAAAACGTCATGCGTTCGCTGGGCAAACAGGGAATGGTTATAACCGTGTGTATAACCGGCAAACTCGCGTGTGTTGCCAACAACTGGCGTCTGCGTCAAAGGCTTGTCGTCCGTACGGAAATCTCCTTGATACATCATATCGAGACCAAGCACCGTCGATCCTGCGTCAACAAGTTTTGCGATCGCTGGTTTTAGAACACCAGCCGCAGAAAACAGTCCCGATTTTCCATTCTGGTCGAGCCACACGACTGCTTGCCCGTTCCATTTCTTCGGGTACAGCCAAGTCACAGGTAGTTCTTCTTGGCGACCTGCATTTTTTAGCAGGCCCGTCATTTCGACATAAGCGCCGCGGTCGGTTTTGTTCTTGAGTTCCCATTGTACTTCGCCGGTTTCTTCGATCGTCCTCCCGATCAGGACTTCGATGGCGCTGCCGACATCCTTTCGCATGGAGTCCGCCGATTTGGCGCTGGCAAGCAATTGCTTATTTGAATCCTCAGTCAGCCAGTTCAAAAGCTTTCTCTCGAAGTATGGGCCGATAGCGTTTGGAGCTGGATGTGCCGTATCCCAAACCGTTAATTGTTCGCGAGTAAGAGGTTCAAAATCTCGCTCGATTACTGGTTCCTTGTGCCCAAGTTTGAAATGTTGATTGAGCCAAGTGTAGAACGCCGATCGCGAGACAGAATTGTAGTTGTGTGGGAAATATTCTCCGCGCTGTAGCATGACGTTTTTCGGTGCCCCCAGCATTGTGTATAGCTCTTTCAGCTCTGGAAACCCTTTCGTTGACATTTCCTTTGTCCAGTCATTGGCAGTCGTCATTCCCTGAGGCTTCGGAGCGAACAATGCAGCAAATTCGATATTGCCAGTGTTCACTCGGAGTAGAGACGCATTTTCGCATGTGCAGCCACCTTGCATGGCAGTACTAACCATGACTGCTGGGAACGACAGCTTCACACGAGGATCGACAGCAGCCAATATCATTGACTGAGTCCCTCCACCGCTAGCTCCTGTTATAGCAGTTCGTTCCGGGTCGACTTCAGGAAGACTCAAAAGGAAGTCGAGCGACCGTACAGCATTGAGCGTCTGTAAACCTAAGATACTTTGCAAATGCGACTCGGCCTGAGGACTATATAGGCCCCAGTCCTTCGTTGTATTCATTTCATGCCGTTGCTTGGCAAATGTATGAACAATTTCGCGAGACAGTTGAATTGAATCGGAATCGCTAAGCATATCCCATTGCCAAACAACACAGCCCATCCGAGCCAGTTGCACACACATGGATTGAAATCGGCTGTGGCCACCCTTTTCGAATCGCTCTTCACCTGTTGCAATCTCACGCAAAACGGTTGCATCGCTTTCGATGGAAAGCCTCGCATCCTTCCAGTGACCGTGGGCGAAAAGAACGCCGGGAACTTTACCAGAAACGTTCTTCGGTCGATAAAGATTTCCAGTTACAAAAAACCCAGGCACACTCTCAAAGTAAACCTTTTCAATTGTGTACTCAGGCAGATCGATCTTGCCATGCATCACAGCGTTGAATGGCGATTTGGTTGGCATCGGCCATAAGCCAAGTGAAACGAGAACTTGACGTCGAACATAAGCCGACCGAGTATCCCATTCTTCTTTGGTTTTGGGTGGCTGGAACGGAAAATAGCCATTGAGATCCTTAGGTGGCTGCAGTCGGTGGTCATTCGGAGCAGTCCCCGCCAGCAGTGTCAAGGGTTCTGCGGCAGCTGCAATCCGAACAATCGTCATGCTCGATGCAACTAAAGTGAAAAGGCTAAGCAAAACGAGCGGCGATAGATAACGCTTCATGTTGGGTACCGGTTGGCAAAAAGGGTAGGATTTTGTCGAACGTGGGCAATCTCGAATTTTCTTCGAGAACGTTAGTATACCAAAGGACCGAAGTAAATATTTGGCAGTTGCCAAGGCATTGGCAAAGTTTAGACGCAAGAACTCATAAAATGAGTGCACTCAATTTGCCAATTACCTCGGCGAGTACTTCTTGGCTAACCGTTTCCTTTCGTTTGGCCTTTCGCGCTCGCCAATCCAGACTCTTGACTTGGTCAGCAAGTACTACACCGGGGTCGTCCCCAGGGATCTGGACTTCAAACGGGTATCCTTTGATTTGACTCGTAATCGGACAAAGAACACAGAGTGAAGTCTTCAAATTGTAGGCCTTGGGGGACAGCACCAAAGCGGGTCGACGCCGAGCTTGCTCGTGACCAGCTTGCGGATCGAAGTTGATCCAAATCACCTCTCCCCGATCAGGAACAAATGCCATTTAGTCGCATACCTCTGCTCCCAAGGACTCACCGGTCGAGACTTCATGTTGCACGTTG
Source organism: Pirellula sp. (assembly GCA_043744075.1). Classification (GTDB taxonomy): domain Bacteria; phylum Planctomycetota; class Planctomycetia; order Pirellulales; family Pirellulaceae; genus JBKCUI01. The sequence continues at coordinate 15,582 of JAYTVL010000649.1, forward strand.
TCCAACGTGATTCCTGCCAGCAGATCGTCCAATCGGTAAACATGCGATCGCGGTGTAATTACCAAGCGATCATTACGGACTTCCAAATCCGCGATGCTTCCCGGGCAAATCCCCAGATCATCGGCTACCTTTGCGGGCACACGTAATCCAATACTGTTCCCCCATTTCGCAAATTGAACTTCCAAGGTTACTCAGATCCTGATTTAAGGAATGCACCAATCCACATGAATATACAATGAGTATACATGGTCGATATCGTTAAGTCAATGCTGCGGGATTCGGGAAATACCATAGGCTTGACCTGTGGATTGTTATGCTTTGCGGCTGCTGCCTAATGGCACTCATCTTGTAATTTCTGAGCCTCAATGCGCTAGCATGAGGGCCGAATGCGCAGGCGATCTTGGACTTCTAGCCCGCACGCTAGCGCGTTGCGGCTCAAAGTGACACTAATGATTTCGCACTTCTCCGAGGCCACCAAATCTTCGGTCCCTTTTGTTGTAGTCTGCAATCGCTTGAACCAGATCCTGTTTGTCGAACTCAGGCCATGGCTTGTCGGTAATCCAGAGCTCGCTGTAACTGATTTGCCATAGTAAATAATTGCTGATTCGCATTTCGCCACTCGTCCGGATCAACAAGTCCGGATCAGGCATTCCAACCGTGTAAAGATGGCTCGCTATCAAAGATTCATCTATGGCTGTCGGATCGAGAACCCCGTTCTGCACTTTGCTTACTATGCCGCGAACTGCATCGACTATTTCCTGCCTTGAGCCATAGTTTATTGCCAAACACAACGTTAGCGCCTTTCCGTTTTTGCAGAGCTCCACAGATCTGTCCATTTCGGTCTGCACTTCATCCGGAATTCCCTCCCGCCGTCCGATAATCGTAAGCCGAATGTCGTTTTTGATAAGCGTCGGTCGCTCTTGAATTAGGTAAGTCTTGAGCAAACTCATGAGAAAGCTCAATTCCTCTTTGGGGCGTTTCCAGTTTTCATTGGAAAAACAATAGAGCGTCAAGTATGAGACGCCAAGCTCTCTGCACGCTTCAGAAATGCGCCGAACGGTGTTTGCCCCTTTACGGTGGCCTTCGACGCGAGGCAATCCACGAGCCTGCGCCCAACGTCCATTGCCATCCATAATCACAGCGACATGCTTTGGCATCCGTAACTTTTCGACGTTTTCAGATTCAATACTAGGCTCTGTTTTTGGTTTGCCGCGAAACAAGGACATTCTGCTTACCTAGATTCTTGTCGGCAAAGCCGCACACTGGGGATTTTCCCAAAGCCATCAGGAAGATCGAGTTAAACCCCATGGTAAATAAGAGAGCATATAAGTCCATGGGCGTCAACGATTACCGATCAAAATGAAGGACCTGAATCGCAGGAATCCGATCCGCTTTTTCCTTTTCCAATGAGTAGAATAGGTGTCTGGCAACTGCCTAAATTAGCCATCGTTTTTGTTCCTTACCTTCTGGACAACAATTATGCATAAGTACACATATGGACTTTTGATCAACCTCTTCGTTATCGCTGCGGATTCAGCGATCGCCAACGCCCAAGAAGTTAGTGAGCAGTTCCGCCGATTGGATCGAAACAAGAACGGCGAGTTAACAAAGGACGAGTTTCCATGCCCATTGTTTGATCAAATCGATATCAACAAGGACGGTAGAGTCACAGCCGAAGAAGACCAGATATTCATAGAAAGGAATCGCAATGGTTCCGGTCCTAAAACCCAGATCGCAATGGTCCCCGATTCGATCAAAGCGGAGTTGGACATCCCGTATGCCAACACTATTAATCCTCGACAACGCTTAGATCTTTACCTACCTAAAAGCCCGAAATCGGATAAGGCGTTGCCGCTCGTGGTTTTTATACACGGTGGTGCTTGGCAAGCTGGCGACAAACGCGGAGGATTGGCTACCGTTGCACCGCTGGTGGAGTCTGGCGAGTACGCCGGGGCTTCGATTGGTTATCGACTCAGTGGCGAAAAGATTTGGCCAGCACAAATACACGATTGCAAGGCCGCAATTCGATTTCTTAAAGCCAATGCAAAAAAATACAATCTCGATCCTGACCGAATAGGCGTTACGGGAACTTCGGCTGGTGGTCATTTGGTCTCGATGCTTGGCACGAGCGGCGACATATCCGAGTTGGAGGGAAGTTTGGGTGAAAATACGAACATGAACAGCCGAGTGGCTTGTGTCGTCGATCAGTTCGGACCGACCGAGTTGCTTGCGATGGGCGGTTCACATGACAATGCAAATTCACCGGAGTCGAACTTGGTCGGAGGCCCGCTCCAACAGAAAGCAGATGAAGCTCGGAATGCTTCCCCCACATCCTACGTTTCTAAAGACGATCCGCCGTTTTTGTTGATTCATGGTACTAGCGATTCTGTCGTCCTATACAATCAATCTGAATTACTTGCAACAGCGTTGAAGAAGGTTGGTGTCGAAGCGATTTTGGTTCCTGTCACGAATGCCGGACATGGAAACTTTGGTACTCCCGAGGTTGCCAATCGCTTAAGAGCCTTCTTTGATAAACATCTTCTGAAACGAATTGTATCGGTTTCTGACGAACCAATCCAACCGAGGGTATCAGTTTCACGATAAACTCTAACTTATCGTGGCGGGAATTGTCCTCAATTCCCGTTTCAGAGCAACCACCGAATGAATTGAGGACAATTCCCGTGTCAGAGTAACAACCGAAGGAATTGAGGACAATTCCTTCCACTTTGTTTCGTTCCTATCCTAACTGGCAAAAATCAAATGCAATTCAACCGAAGAAATTTTGCTTACACAGCCGGAATGGCATTCGCCGCGTCACAGTTCCCAAAGAGTCAAGCATCCCAAGCGCAACGCAAGCGAATCGCATTTCTAGGAACCAAAGTGTATCAGCATTCGCACGCACAGCACTTCCTAGATCGCCATGCAATGGGTTACACGTTTGCCGGACGATGGCAAGAACCTCGCTTTGACATTGCCTCGGTCTATATCGATCAGTTCGGCGAAGGCGGATCAGATTTAGGCAAACAACGCATTGCAAAATATCATCTGAAATCCTTCTCTACGATTGAGGAGGCATTGACTTTGGGTACATCGAAACTTGCTGTAGATGGAGTCGTCATCATCGGAGAACATGGCGACTATCCTGTCAATGACAGAGGCCAAAAACGATATCCTCGATATGAGTGGTTCAAAAAGATCGTAAAGGTCTTTGAGGACTCCGGCCGAAGCGTTCCCGTTTTCAACGACAAGCACTTATCAACCGTTTGGTCGGAGTGCAAAGAAATGGTCGAGGATTCCGTTCGGCTGAAGTTTCCGTTCCTGGCTGGTTCGTCGCTGCCGGTAACCTGGCGGATGCCAGCGACCGAGATCCCATTGGATACACCGCTTAAGGAAAGCGTCTGCGTTTGCTATGGAAAAATCGATAGTTACGATCTACATGGATTGGAAACGGCCCAGTGCATGTCGGAGCGTCGACGCGGTGGCGAATCAGGCGTAAAACGTGTACTTGCAGTCAGTGGGGATCGAGTCTGGAAAGAGTTGGAACAATCAGACCGAACCGATTCTCGACGGCTGTTTGTCGCCGCGTTGACCCGAAGCCATAATCTGCCAGTCGAAGGAGGATATCCGACAGCCCCAGTTTCGTATGAGTGGGCGAAACAAGTCATGGCGGACGCGGTTACCGCATATTTTATTGAACACAATGACGGTTTTCGAACTTGTATGTTTATGTGTCCCATTCGCGATTTTAATTACGCGGGATTGAGGTCCGATAACGGTGCCATTGTGTCGTGTCAAATGTACTTACCGATGCCCACGCACGGCTCGACTACCGCAGACTTTTTTAACCCGCTTGCTCGCCACTTCGAAGAGGTTGTTTTAACGGGGCGGACGCCGTATCCAGTCGAACGTACGTTGCTCACTTCAGGCATGGTAATCGCCGCCGTCGAATCCTTGTTTCAAAAGCAGGTACCGATTGATACTCCCCATCTTGCTGTTCGATACCACGCGAACGCCGATTCGGTTTTTTGGCGAGAATAGTCTATCGTTTTATTTCACAAAGATCGACAGCGCTGATGGCAGAAGCGTGGCAGTCATCGGACTATTTCCCTTCATCTCTCCATCTAAGTTCACGCGGTCTGCCGCCTCAGACTGAATTGAAAAAGAACGGACCTGATGAAACTCTATGCAGCTCAACGCAACATGTGATCCATCAAACACCTTCATGAACAGGCGAAGCATTTGCCAACGAGAAACTCGACGAAGCACTACGACATCTATTTTGCCGTCGCCAATTTCCGCGTCGGGTGCGAGTTTCATTCCGGCGCCTGTGTACTTTGTATTGCAGGCGATGACGAACAAAAAATCGTCTGTAATGGTTCGGCCATCCAACACTAGAGTCGCGCGGCGTACCTTGGGTATCAGGATGTGCCAAAGGGCAGCCACGGTATAGCGTGTCGGCCCCAAGAAACGCATTCTTTCAGCGGTGCTGTTGATGTCGGAGACGGCTCCCCAGCCAACGATGTTGATACAGTGAACCGATTGGTCTTGCAGCGTGACTCGGACAACATCTAGCGATTGACTTAGTCCTGCGACGATGCGCCGTACGGCCTCGATGGGATCGTGGCATTGCAGATGTTGCGCCAGCGAATTTCCGGTCCCGGCGGGAATGATTCCCAGTGGGACTGAAAGCGAATCGTCCCGTTGCATCAAACCATTTACTACTTCGTGAAAAGTGCCATCTCCGCCGACCACACAAATCCCGTCAAGATGTTGCAGGTCGAGATTTTTGGCTATTTCGGTTGCATGCCCGACTCGCTGCGTCACGAGGATTTCGAGCTCGATCCCTACGGAATCAAAGATATGCCGGATTCGTTCCAGAACACGGATTCCATTCCGCTTTCCACCGTGTGGATTCACGACAACCGCAAGACGTCGGATTTTCATCCGTCCTCCAAGTAAAGAAATATGAACCATGAGAGATTATATGTCAAACCTGGGCGAAGGCGAATTTAGCTTTAAAGTTTGAGGCCATATGGCAACTAACTCGTTCTTCAGGTCGCTTAGTAAGCGAGTGTAGCGATAGATTGCCATAATTGACATTGCCCTTACTTCGATTTATATTGCGACTTTTAGGGTGAGTGAATATTTAAAGTGTGTCGATTCACTTAGAGATGGTGGAGCGAGTATGATCTTTGGAAACAATTTCAATGAATCGAAAAGCAATCTAAACAAGAGTCGCAGAAATTCGACGTCCTCCGAATCGCCGCAAATTGTTTTCCGCAGCAAACTGCGCCGGCATTTGTGCATCGAATTGCTCGAAGCGAGAACGTTGTTGGCTGTGCGTACTGACTTCGTCCAGTCGTATTCGTCATTAGCGCATGAGCAGAGCTGGGATTACGAGCCTGATTCTTCGAGTTCCCTACCACAAGGTGCGATCATTGGCGCCCATGGCAGCTTTGACGTGCGAAGCGATTTTGGTACTGAGTCCTCACAACGCATGATCACCGATTTCAGCGATCACCAGCGAGCTGCGGCTCGCGAGTTGCAATTGGCGATACCGGGCTTGTCTTTTAGCGTCGACTCGCTTTTTGGCGTGCCATCGAATGCAATGAATGGGTCAGGATTCTTAACCGCCGAGTCGGAGAATCCCTCCGACGCGATTGCCAAGTCATTCTTGCGCGACAATCGAGCGTTCTTTGGGCTGGAGCCGTCGGACATCAGCGAAATTCTTGTGAGCGCTCAAAGTATCAGTTCGCTCACTGGTCTCAGTCACGTTTATCTTCAACAAACGTTTGAGGGAATCGATGTACTCGGTGGCGTCGCGAACGTGAGTCTCAACGCGGTGGGTCAGGTTCTCTTAGTGGGAAACCGTTTTGCGCCGGACGTGGCCGGTTCGCTCAATTCGTCCAAACCGCAGATCACTGCCGAACAGGCTGTCGCGTCTGCGGCTCTAAGCCTTAACTTAGACGTCGTGGAGCCTCTCACGGCTCTCCAGCGGGTTGGCGAAGCCGATCAGTTGTCGGTCTTCAGCGATGGCGGCATTTCGCTTGATCCTATTCCGGTTAAGTTAGTGATCGTGCCGATGAAACGCGGCGAGTCGCGGCTTGCTTGGAACATTGTGATCAAGATGCGCAGTGGGCCGGACTGGTTTGAAATGATTGTCGACGCAGATACGGGTAAATTGCTCGTACGATACAACTGGACTGCCTACGATAGTTATCGGGTCTTTCCACTGCCACTGGAGAGTCCGCAAGACGGAGTCGGTTTGCCGGGGAGTCACTCGGTGGTTGTCAACCCCGCCAATCTAACCGCCTCGCCTTTCGGTTGGCACGACACCAACGCCGTCGCCGGCGCCGAGTTTACTGATACACGTGGAAATAACGTCTTCGCTCAAGAGGATCGCGATGGAAATAACACTGTAGGTGCGCGGCCCGCTAGCGCGACCAACGACTTCGACTACGCTTTCGTTCCCACTCAAACGCCATTGGTAAACGTCGATCCGGCCACAGTCAATTTGTTCTACTGGAACAATATCGTCCATGACGTGATGGCCTTCAACGGATTCGACACGGCGGCGGGCAACTTCCAATTCAATAATTATGGCGGCGGTGGTTTGGGCGGAGACCCAGTGCAAGCGGATGCACAGGATGCTGCCACCGGCACTGGCCTGAATAATGCAAATTTCAGTACGCCGCCCGATGGTTTTTCGCCGCGGATGCAGATGTACGAGTTCAATAGCACGACGCCTCGGCGGGACAGCGACAATGACGCGGGCATAATGACCCATGAGTACGGCCATGGCATCTCGAATCGGCTCGTGGGTGGTCCGGCGAACGTGACGGCGTTGCAAGGTATTCAAAGCGGTGGAATGGGCGAAGGTTGGAGCGATTGGTACTCCCTCGTGTTTACCGCCAAGCCGACCGACACGTCCACCGATTCTTATCCTGTTGGAACCTATGTTCTTGGACAGCCTCCAACCGGCAGCGGCATCCGAAGATTCCCGTACAGCACCAACCAAGCGGTTAATCCGTTAACCTATGATGACATCGATGCTGGGCAGTCGGATGTGCCGTGCCCAGGTAGTGGCTGCGCAGAGGTCCACAACGTTGGTGAAATCTGGGCCTCAGCCTTGTGGGATCTATATTGGATCTTGGTGAATCGGGACGGATTTAACGCGAATCTCTACACCGGTACCGGCGGCAACAACCTGGCGCTGAAACTGGTAACCGAGGGTCTGAAGCTGACTCCCGCCAGTCCCACGATGCTCCAAGCTCGTGACGGCATCTTGGCCGCCGACTTGGCGATGACGGGGGGAACCAACCTAAGTCAAATTTGGAGGGCCTTTGCTGGCCGGGGTATGGGATTCAGTGCTTTCGGCGGCGGCAATCACAATTCCGTCGCAGTGGTTGAGGCCTTCGACATGCCTGCCATCCGGGACGGCAGTGTGGATTTCGATGCTGCGAGTTACCAAATTGGCGACTCAGTGACCGTGATCGTGCGCGACCGTGATCTGGTCGCCAGCGGATCAATCAACGTGACCGTAATTTCCAGCAGCGGCGACTCAGAAACAGTCATTCTAACCCAAAACGCGATCCAGCCTGGCGTGTTCCGGGGAAGCATTGCAACTAATGTCGGAACACCCGCAGCGAACGGCAGCCTGCAGGTGGTTTTGAGCGGCCAAATTAGCGTAACGTACCTCGACGCCAATGATGGAGCGGGTGGAGTCAACGTGGTCAACAACGATACGGCAGAGATTGGCAAGCGCGCCAATGCGTTCGCACAACTAGCGCCTCGAGGCGGGTTGCAGTTTCTCAGCCGGAACAACGCGGGTGCAATTAATGTTGCGGGTGGTCAAAACGGATTCCTGTTCTTTGCCGAAGGCGGACAAAGCATCAGCGCGATCGTAACACCCAGCAATCCTGCTGCCATCATGACAATCCAACTGGTTGGAAAGTCGGGGATACTATCCGCCCCGGCTGCCGGCCAAACCGCTGTTCTTCCGCCGACAGCCATTGGAACGAGCGGCGAACTGGCGATTACCATTTCCTCGAACATCGCAACAGCTTACCAATTCGAGATTGGCCGAAATCTTAGCCGGGAAGCAATGGACACAGCCGATGGGAGCGAACTGGCTATTGACAGCAGCCGTATCGACGTAGGAATCCGCCGGTTTGCGGTCTTGGGGAATGCTCAGCCAATCCTGCCAGGCCTTGGCTTCACACAGTCCAATAATTCTAGTCAATTCGTTGACATTTCTACGACGGGTGTCCCGCTCGGATTGGCTGACGATGCTCAGGCCACAATTTCTACCACCGTCGGTAACACATTTTTTCCTGCCGGCGTAGTTAGGATCGGAAATAATGGCGGTATTATCGCCGGGACAGGTGCTAGCCTCTCGGCTACCAACCAAGCGCTACCCAACTCGGGCTTTAGTAATGCGCTATTGCCATTCTGGGACGACATCGGTGGCGGTCCAGGTAATGTGTACTGGGAGAAACGCTTGATCGGCGGCGTTAACACGCTGATCGTTCAGTGGCACAACCGGCCACATTTTGACGGCGGCGGAGCGGTCACATTCCAACTTCAGTTGTTTGAATCCGGTCCCGTCCTCGTACGATACGTTTATCCCGACGTCACGATTGGTAACCCGTTATAAGATTTCGGTGCCAGTGCTACAATTGGTTACCAGCAAAACGCGACGACAGCAACTCAATTCAGCTTTAACTCTCCCAGGCTGGCCAATGGTGACGTGCTGGAACTTCAGGTAAATGTTCCAATGCCGGACGTAGACGAGTACACCGTTGATTTGACCGGACGGGCAGATAAGCCAATCGACGTGGTGCTGGCTGGACTTGACGGGGCGAAATTTTCTGGAGAGTTGCTCGAATTGCTCAACCCAAGTGGCAGCGTTGTGGCCACGGCAGTGACCGATCCGGTGCAATCGGGCGTCAATGTTACCAATTTCGATTTGGGAATCCTCGGCTTCAGCGTTCCAGTCGGAGGGGTCTATACAATCCGTATCACTTCCACGAATACTCGCAGTCAGTACGACATTGTTGTCACTGACTCATTGGTGTACGACAGCGAACCCAACAACGAATTGGCGACCGACTCGCTACGTAGCCTGGACGGCTCCTCTGCGGCGCTTGGGGCAGTGAGCTACAAAGCTCCCGGAACGGCGTTTTTCACGGCTCGCACAATATTTGACGCAGCAGCGCCCGGACTGCCGGACGAAGATTTCGAGGACGGTAGTGCCGCGCCGGCAAGCTTTGTCATCTGCAACGCGCCGCTTAATAGCACGTCGAACGATGCCTGTTTCACTCCTGGGGAAATCTTGCCTGGAATTGAAATCCAGGATAATCCCGGCCCAAGTTCAGGAGGATTGGTAATTCTCGGCGCCGGATTCTATGGCAATCCATCTATTGTCATGGGAGCATATTTATTCGCCGATAGCATCGACCTACGATTCCCTAATAATAGCGTGTTCTCAGTAGGAATGGACATCTACATCAACTCCCCGGGAGTCATTGGCATTACCATCTTTGGGCTTGATGGCGCTATTTTAGGTACCAGCACGGTCAATGCGACCACGACTGGCAGGTTTTGGGGCGTGACGAGTGACCAAGTCATTACTCGGGTTGCTCTCAATTCAACTGCTGACGATTTGGTTGACAACGTGGCATTCGGAGGAAAGGCCGGTGATATTGATCAATACAAGATCACGCTGGCGGCTGGCGAAAAAGTGGGCTTGGCAACGCAAACAATGTTCACGAACCCAGCTTCATCGCCAGCCAACACGCTTAACCCGCAACTACGATTAATTGATCCCGATGGAACAACCGTGGTGGCTGCGGACCAGAATTCGCTCGACGGGCGTGACTCCCAACTCGTATTCACGGCCACCATGACCGGTGTTTACAGCATCGAGGTATCAGCCGAATCGGGCTCAGGCGAGTACATAGTACGACGGTTTGTGGACAATATACCACCGAGCGCTACTTCTTTCACTCGCAAGACACCATCGATGTCGCCCACTAACGCCGACACACTCGTGTTTTTGGCGACTTTTAGCGAAGCCGTAAACGGTGTCTCGGCAGCCGATTTCGCTGTCACGGGAACAACCGGAACCATTAGTGTGACACAGGTCACGCCGAGCAATTACGACATAACGATTACGGGTGGTAATCTCGCGAGTTTGAACGGCACTGTCGGCTTAAACTTCAACTCGCCGACGATCGCAGATTTGTTCGGCAACGCTTTGCCAAATACCGAGCCGGCCACGGACCAAACGTACGTGGTCGACAACGCTGCGCCGACGGTTACGGACATCATTGTGTCAAGCTCCGCATGGGGGTCGGCATTCATCGACGCGATTGACGGAGGCGGGACGGGTGCCGGAATTCCCGGGCCGACTGGAATGCTGACGGATCGGTGAACGGGGGTGATTTGCCATTTTTCGCAGGTAATTTCAACCAATCCTTGCCTTCATCCGAGCCTGGCACTGCGAGTTTTGGTGGCGGTGGAGGTAGTGGGTTAAGAGCGCCACAGGGCTCACTTGCCGACTTATTCTTCAGCGAGTTGGATGACGAAGAAGACAAACTGGCGATTTCTTTAGAACACGATCTTGTGTTACTCGAAGAGCAAATATCATTGCTGGATAGCGAAAGTTTGTTCTAGAAATCTTATTTAGCAAGCGGCATCTGTTGTGTTTTCGTTTTGACGATTTCGAGTGATAACAGTGCTCATCGAAATGAGTCCCGTATTTTTTTGAAGTTCGAATTTACAAGAGCGACATTTCTCGAGTCTTGAGAGAAACAGATGAAGCCACTATATTGTGCTGTTGAGTTGGCAATGATTTTTGTTTGTGCCACCAATTCGAGCCGTCCTCAATGATCTTGATATCAGCCTTGACAGCGCTCGGAGCATTTCGAAATCGGCGAAAACTAGTGCGACTATAGGTGTCTGTGTGGTTTGCAAATCGATATTAAAATGTCTCGCTTTCTAATGCTTGGATGGTTGGGTCCAGTCTACTCGAGTTAGGGATAACCTGCGTGACACTTACTTTGCTTCGCTTCAGCTCATCGATTTGTGCAGCCATTCGCTGCAATAGAGACGCAATTTCGTTTCCGGCAGTTTCGCCTAGATGTACTGTGAGCGCTTTGCGGGCACTGTAGGTTAAACTTAAATCGTCTTTTTTCATTTTGTGTCTCGGCTGTTAGCGTACTCTGGGTTTAATCGTGCCTACTCGACGGTAACACTTTTCGCAAGATTTCTCGGCTTGTCGACGTCGCAGCCGCGAAGGACTGCAATATGGTACGCCAAAAGCTGCAAAGGAATCGTTGCTACAATGGGTTGTAAGAAATCCTCCACATAGGGGATCTCGATGATGTCATCGACAAGTCCGTCGAGCTTGCCGTCCACTTGATCGACTACCGCAATCACCGGCCCGCGTCGAGCCTTGACTTCTTGCAGATTGCTCATGACTTTATCGTAAACGCTCGATCGCGAAAGCAAGAAAACTGACGGCGTGTTCTCGTCTACCAATGCGATCGGACCATGCTTCATTTCGGCAGAAGGATAGCCCTCCGCGTGAATGTAACTAATCTCTTTGAGCTTGAGCGCACCTTCGAGTGCAGTCGGAAAATTATAGTGGCGTCCCAAGTACAGGAAATTCGTAGCGTCTTTGTACTTCTCGGCGATACGCTTGACTTGCGCGTCACAGCCAAGCGCATGCTCAACTGCCGTAGGGAGATTTTCTAATTGATCGATGATGCGCAAGCCAGCCTCGAAACTCAAATGCCTGAGTCGACCAAAGTACAAGGCCAACATCGATAGAACGCACAACTGGGATGTAAACGCTTTGGTCGAAGCAACTCCGACTTCGGGGCCCGCGTGCAAATAGATACCGCCGTCAGCCTCTTGTGCAATGCTGCTGCCAATGACATTGCAGATGGCGAGCGTGTGATGCCCTTTTCGCTTCATCTCGCGGAGTGCTGCAAGAGTGTCCGCCGTCTCCCCGCTTTGGGTAATTCCAAATATCAACGTGTCGTGGTCTACGGGTGGATTGCGATACCGCAATTCACTTGCGTACTCAACCTCAACCGGCATACGAGCAAATTCTTCGATGAGATACTCACCAACCAGCGAGGAATGCCACGAGGTGCCACAGGCAGTCAGGATCAAACGATTGACGCCTCGTAATTGTGCAGGCGTTAAGTTGAGACCACCAAACTTTGCCGTAGCGCTTTCTCGATCAAGCCTCCCTCGCATCGCATTTCGAAGCGAGGTTGGTTGCTCATATATTTCCTTGAGCATGTAGTGTGCAAACCCCTCGCTCGAAACATCCTGTTCTTTGTTTTCAAGGACTCGCACTTCCGGTCGAATCCGACCTTGATCGCGATGAACAACTTGGATGGAATCGCGAGTAACAATCGCAATCTGATGGTCTGCCAAATAAATGATTCGTTCGGTATGGCCAATCAATGCAGAGCTATCACTTGCGATAAATTGTTCGCCTCGACCGACTCCTAGGACTAAGGGGCTTCCACATCGTGCAGCTACCAACAAATCCGGCCTGTCTCGAAACATGACAACCAAGCCGTAGGTTCCTCGCAATAGTGGCAGCGCGGCTCGAACTGCTTCTACAAAGACTGCGTTCGGACCTTCATTGGCAAACTTGGATTCCGAGCTAGTGCTGGCTGGCGAATCGAGGAGTGTTTTTAGATTGTCCGCGATCAAATGGGAAATAGCCTCCGTATCTGTCGCGGATTGAAACATGTAGCCCTTTTCTATGAGGGCATCCTTAAGCACTTGATAATTCTCGATAACGCCGTTGTGCACGACGGCAACAAGACCGCGCCCTCCGAGATGCGGGTGGGCATTTTCGGTAGTAGCGGGACCGTGGGTGGCCCATCTAGTGTGCCCAATGCCCGTGAATCCAGTCAACGGTGCTACATCCAGCAGCTCGGCTAATCGGTCAATCTTTCCGACAGCGCGGTTTAGTTGAAACGCGCCTCCATTGCTTGGAAGAGTTGCGATGCCCGAACTGTCGTATCCGCGGTATTCAAGCCGGCGCAGTCCGCCAACGAGAAAGGGGGTCGCTTCTTTCTTGCCAACGTATCCTACAATTCCGCACATGCCGTCACCCTATTGGAAATGAAAATCAATTCGACCGTCAAACTTTACCCCACTCCATAGGTCGCTGTTGGAATGAGATTTCGCTATACACCTTTTTACCAATGGAATCCGATGGAATAATCCAACTCTGTGGAATAATCCCATTATCCCTCGTTCCTTTGATTGCGAACAGACATAAATGCGACTTCGCTTCCGTTGGCTTTACGGCAAATGGAACTCACTTTGAGCCGCAACTCGCTAGCGTGCGGGCTGGAAGGCTAGTAATCATTTACAGTCCGGCCCTCATGCTAGCGCATTGAGGCTCAAAATTTAGCAAGCTACTTTTCCGATTTGAAGAGTTGCAATTCCTTTGGCAACCGTCGAACTTTGCCATCGCGATCGATGCAGGCTATAACGCTGCGGCCCGTTACAACTTTAGTAGCATGCGTCTCTGCACCCCCTTTCTTCACAAGTTCATATCCATGTTCTACGCGTGCCCCATGGCTGTGAAGCAACGAAGTGATCAGTTCAAGCTGGTCATCGAATTGGGCGGGAACATGGAAGTCAACGTACATACTCCGAACGACCAACATCAATCCGGTCTGTTCTAGTTCGCGGTAGGAGATTCCAATCGATCTCAGCATTTCAATGCGTCCTCGCTCAAAGTAGTTTAGATACTGTGAGTTGTGCACGCGACCCTGACCGTCGGTCTCATGGTAATTGACTCGGATTGGCAGCCGATGCGGTTGTCCCAATCCTTTTTCCCCTGAACGATTCATTTCTTCTATATTTCTCGCAGCTAAATGATCAGCCAAAAGGCGTTAGCCTCCGGTTCTAGCGGAATGGACAACCGTGGGCTAACGCTGGGCTGTTAAAAATTCGGTATTGACACGGGTTTTTGACAAGTCGTTTTTGTTCCCAAAATATTGCCTTGCCCCCAGTTGGCTTGTCCAACTGGAGCAAAAGTTTGACAGCTAGAATCGATCTTACCCGCTCCGTCGTCCCCAGTCGGCTTGTTCGACTGGAACGCAAGTTTCTTTGGCTAACGAAACTGATTCACCCGTGACGCAGGGTCACGGGGGTCTTTCGATTCAGTCGGTTTCGGATCGTTCAGGCTTACTAGGCTACAAACCGAGCCCGGGTTACGAAATGGGCGAGACACGCTAGCATTGCGAAAACTTTCCGATAGATCTTGGCTTAAAGGGCTGGATTTGCTAAAGCCTAGCTCTGTGGAAGATAAGCGTTTCGATAAACAGTGATCGCAGGAGGCGACCGACTATGATTTCTGCCATGGACATCAGCACAAGCGCGTTAGTAGCGCAACGGGTTCGGCTTAATACTATCTCCGGTAATATCGCCAACATGTCGACGTTGAAAAACGAGGCAGGCGAGAACAAACCGTATCAGCCTCGATTTGTTATTTTCGAAACAGCTGAGGAGCAAGCAGAAGGGGGAGCAGCCGGAGTCAAAATCGCAAAAGTCGAAATCGATGAATCTGAGCCGCTGTATCGATTTCAGCCCGATCACCCCCTGGCCATAACCGAGGGTAAATGGAAAGGCTACGTAGCTTATCCAAACGTCGACATGAACGAACAGTTCGTTGACGCATTGGAAGCGTCACGATCCTACGAAGCCAACATCGGCGTCATGGAAGTCACCAAAGGACTTTTCAGACAGTCGCTAAGCATTTTGGCCTAGTGGTCTGTCAGAGCTACGGTTTAGGGTTTGATAGTAGTGGACGAGGCGACGAGTCACTGCGATTTGCGTCGCATACGGGACTCGTTGCCTTGTCCACTACCCTAAAATTAAGCTGTCCCAGTCCACTAGTACCAATCCTACCGCTAGATAGCAGTTTACCCATATGCAGATCCGCTCGAATTCTATGTTAGCCCAGCATGCTGAAAATGCCATGCGATTGCTGCAACGAGCAAACACTCAGTTCGAACTTGGCAGCCCAAAGGCTGACGGCGGTAACCCATTCGCTGACATGCTGGTAGGTGGAGTTGGAAAAGTCAACGACATGCAAATGTCTGCTTCTGGACAGATAGAGCAGTTGCTCACGGGTGGAGACGTCAATCAAGCCGAAGTCTTTACAAGCATGCAGAAAGCCGACATGTCGTTCCGATTGCTTGTCCAAATTCGCAACAAACTGATGGATGCTTACCAAGAAATAAACTCGATACACGTTTAATCGCAATAATTCGAATTTCAATCTATGAATCAGCTCAACGAATTCATTCAGCAGATGCGTTCTCTCTTTGCAGGAATGACGCCACAGTCCAAGTTGATGGCCGTATTATTGTCAGTCGGCATCGGTGTAAGCACTGTTTTTTTGATCCAGGGGGCAGCAACTGGTAACGGTGCGATGGTGTACTTGTTGGATCGCAAAACGTTGAGTGAAGAAGAACTAAGCAAAATTGAGTTTGCGCTTGGCAACTCAGGACTTCGTGGTTACGAGAGGGAAGGGTTACGCATTCGTGTTCCAAAGGCGTCCAGCGAACTCTACTACAAAGCCATATTCGAGGGCAAAGCTGTCCCCGAGGGGATGGGTAACTCCGT
This sequence comes from Pirellula sp., assembly GCA_043744075.1. Lineage (GTDB taxonomy): Bacteria > Planctomycetota > Planctomycetia > Pirellulales > Pirellulaceae > JBKCUI01. The sequence goes on from JAYTVL010000649.1 coordinate 31,257, forward strand.
AGAGTCAGCGCTCAACACTAACACATTCTTGGAAAACACTAAGACCACGGAGCAAAGACTCTTAAACGCAAAGGTAAGGACACTCTCCGACGCGATCAAACGAATGGACCCGATGATCCAAGACGCCTGGATTACTCCCGACGAAAAACGATCTGGTTTTTCCGGAGATCGGAAGCAAACAGCCAGTGTGGCTATCCAAACAAAAGGTGGTAAAGAACTTTCTAGCAATCAAAGGCGCGCGATCATTAGTTTTGTCGAGAAATCATTCGCCGGACTCAAGCAATCGGATATCGCCGTCTACTGCAATGGCCATACGACAATTGCTTCCGATGACCCCGCCTCCTTGCAACAATCCAAGTACTACCAGCTGAAACGACAGTTGGAGGAAGACTATAAGGCCAAAGCTGAACAGCTCTTGGCAGGTTACGGAAATGTTCTGATGGGGTTCAACGTCGAGCTAGACCCGATTGCTGGCGAGTCGACGGAAATGCTTACCTTTGACCCGAAACCAACTAGAATCCAAACTGAGACAAGTAAGAAAGACGCCAAATCACAGCGGGCCGGGCCAGGCGGGAGGCCCGGCACAGAGCCTAATGCCACATCGAATACAGCTCAAAAACTAAATGTTACGCCTGAGCAGAATACAGAATCTAAAGAACAATCGGAGAGCGAAAAAAGCGTTGCAGGAAATACTTTCAAAAAACAGGAAACTGTGGGCCACCTCCCGAAGCGAGTCTCTGTATCCATCTCAATTCCCGACTCTTATTACCGCAAAGTTGCCTTGCACCAATGGCAAGAATCGAAGTCCGGACCGTCCGACAAATTCGAGCTCGATCCGACTAAGCTTGCAGCGCTTAAGTCAGAGACCGAAAGAAGCATACAAGTGAAAATCAATGGGATACTTCCTGTGGTTCCCGCCGGAGAAGATAAATTCCCTCGTGTCAATGTTGATTCGTATCCTGATATACCGGTGGCTGATCCTCCACCAGAATCATTAACTGTAACGGCAACGGCGTGGTTGTCACAATATTGGCAAACGCTGGCTCTAATGGGATTGGTTGGTGCCGCGTTGCTATCACTTCGCAGCTTTGCCAAAACAGTCCCGGCTTCGAACGACAGGGATTTCGAACGCGGCTTTGATCTGCCGCTCGATGATGCGTCGGATATCGATTTGAGCTCGCTTACGGACGAAGAAAACGAAGAATTTGCTCCCCAGGCAGAGGGTGAGACGGCTCCACTGCGACTTCGAACAACTGGCGGCGACATCAAGAACGATTTGACAGCCCTGGTTAGAGACAATCCTGATGCTGCTGCCACGATGCTTCGCAATTGGATTACAGAGTCTACCTAATAGGGCAGCGCATCGGTCTCGGCTCCATAAACTAATTTTCAATTGTGTTTTGAACAACCTTCGGGTAATCGCCTTCTTTTTCCTTTCCTGTAAGTGTCCAAACATGTAAAGTGAAATCTTCGATTCCGTAATAACCCGCGCGTGTTACCGTGATCGTTTCGCATGGCTTCCAGTCGCCCATAATAAATCGGTGCGAGACGATGCGCGCGCCCGGTTTCATATGTTCCCAGATCAATGGCCGCATGCGAGCGTTGAGTTCGTTCCCCATGTAGAGCATGAGGACCGTGACGTCGCCGAGGTCATCGGTGGTCAGCTTGAGCGCGTTCCCTTCCTTGATGGCGATCTTACGTTTTAGCCCGGCTTTTTCGACATTTGCAAGCGACTCCTGAATCTTCATTGTGTCGATATCGATTCCTTTGCCTCTTTGGGCAGCAAAATCTTGGACGGCTGTAATGATCATGATTGCGTCACCGCAACCTGGGTCCATGACGACGTCGTCTTTGCCGACCCTGGCTAACTTACACATGTCTTTGATGACGATCTCAGGAGTTGGCACCCACCGTATGTGAATGTCGTCAAATTTGTCCTGTATGCGCAGGTCGACCGTTACTTCCTCACCCGCCTTAAAGGTAATCTCTCGAGTGCGAAAAATCTCCGTGTAATTATTGGGAACAATTTTCGCCTCGATCTTATATTCATAAGCTTTGCCAACTTTTAGCTCTGGAGTTACCAATTTTCGAATGCCATCACTGGCTATTTCCTCGTCGAGTTCTACTCCATCGACTTTTAGTGAAGTCGTGATCGGCACGGCAGGTATAAGTAGCGTGATGATCGCAGGGGCATTTCTGTCCTGGGCATTCGCGGCGAAGCAAATCAGCAGATTGATTGCGGCCGCGAACAAACGAAGTTGAGGAATCAACATTAGGCATCTCCGTTTGGTCTTCGTTGGGTTACAAAATAAATTGATGGCATTGAGGTGCGAATGCAGCTCAATTCTTTTGTTCCTTAGGTGGAGGACCTTTCGTTTCAGGAGATGCTTTTGGCTCCTTGGGGCCTTTCGCATTGACACCCGGAATGTGGGGAGCCGAAAATGGCTTTCCGTGCATCTTTTCAAACGCTAGCCTCTGCTTCTGAGTTAGTACACGCAACATTTTCTCCTTCACCTCCGAACGAAGCTCTTCCTCTAAAAAGAACCGATCTGTTTCGCCTTCCTTCCCCTTGAAAATGCGCTTCATATCTTCGATTTCACTCGCTATTGAGATTCGAATGGCTTTAAGTTGCTTAACCTGACCGATCGATAGCTCCAACTTGGCAACTATCGCAGGATCAAACATAGCTTCGACTCCCAGAAGCTGCGTTGTGATTTCCTTGAGCCTCGAAATCTGCGAAGTGGATAGCACATCTTCAATTGCTTCATCGACCAATTTCCGCAAGTGCACTTCAACTTCCTCGCGAATCGCTTCGCCGCGAAGGCGGAGTTTCATTGCTTGATCTTCACTAATTTCGATTTCCTCTCGAACCTCTCGAACACCAAGAAATTTGAGCATTGTTTCACCACTGCTAATCGGCGGTTTCGGAGCACCAGGTCCACTCTTCCCAGGATCTTGGCCAGGCGGCGACTGAGCCAAGGTGCTGGTCGAAACAATCTCGATGAAGAGCATGCCAAAAAGAAATGCAAATCCTATCCATATCGATTTCGTATTCAACGTCATGATTTGTCCTTTTTTAGGTTTACTGGGGCCTTTTCGTAGACACAAGTCTATCACTCAAACCTTAAATCTAGATGAGTACCCAGTTAGAGTTAATCCTGCATTATTTTGCAACGAGTGGTAGATGGACGGTTACTGTTGTGCCTTCGCCCAACTTGGATTTGATGCCAATCGTACCGTCGTGAAGTCGGACGAGCTCCGCAACCAAGCTAAGTCCTAGGCCGACACCGATGTTTCCTGTTGGTGTCCGCGCTTGATCGACCCGATAGAAGCGATTCCAAATCTTTGGTAAATCGTTCTCTGGAATTCCCTGTCCAAAGTCTTCTACGACCAATCGGGCTTGGCCAGACTCTTCGTCGACCGTCACGACCACTTCAACACCGTCAACATTGTAATCAATCGCGTTGGTGATTAAATTCAAAACAATTTGCCGTAAGCGCGTCGCATCGCCCACCACAAAGACTGAAGTCAATTTCGATCGCAGTCGAATGCCGCGATCTTGAGCCAGTGTCGTGGTCAACTGAACCGCTTCGCCAGCGATGAACGCTAAATCCAATTCATTCTTTCCAATCGCTAGCTGCCCGGAATCAATCCGGCTGACCTCAAAGAGGTTGTCAACCAATCGTTTCATATGCCCTGCAGCTTTGCGACAGGTTTCAAGACCTTGACGATAGTCATTTGTCGAACGCTCTCGCAAGAGACTAAATTCTGATTGAGACAAAATAACGCTGACCGGTGTACGGAGCTCATGCGCCGCGTCAGACATGAATTGTTGCTGATGTAGAATGCCACGTTGTAAGTCAGCAAGCATGAAGTTAAATGATGTGGCTAGCTTGGTCATTTCACGAGTTGGTTGTGGCAAAACAAGTCTTTCAGCCAAGTGTTGATAGGTGATCGATTGGGCCTTTGCAGCCAATAAGACGATAGGGAGGACGATTCGTCGCGTCATCCACCACGCCACGGCACTGGCAGCGATCAAACCCACCAGGCCGATTCCAGCTAACCTGACAGATAACCTTCCCAAGGCATCGAACTCTTTGGCCAACGGTCGGCCAACTAACAATTGGCCTCCGTCGTCGGTAGTCAAAATCATTTCGAGCCGACGGCCAGATGAACGAGTGGCAGATGGATGCGGGCCGTTGCCAGGAGGGCCTTTCTTATAGGGAGCAACGGCATCAGGAATCTCACCGCCCGCAGCGATCCGTGTTCCCGATTCGTTCCACACACACCAATATGCTCGATCACGCGGAGCCCTTCCAAATCGATGAAAAAACGTGTCGGGAATTTCAAGCGTCTCAGGCGATTTGCCATTACGTAGGTCCTGAATCAGAGACTCCGCTGCGCCGAGCAGCTCACTTTCTGCTTGATTATAAGTTGAGCGATAAGACATCGCGAAAATAGCCGATGCGAATCCGATCATGGCTGTTGCAGTTAGAATCAAGTGTGATGCAAAAAGCAGCAACGACAAGGAAATGCTCGAGTGCGGCTTCAAAGCGTTTACCTCATTTCGAAACGACATAGCCGAAACCTCGTCTTGTTTCAATCACATCTGGACCGAGTTTTTTTCGCAAGTAAGAAATGTAGACGTCTAACACATTAGAGAAGGATTCGTCTATCTCATCGGAAAGGTGATCGCACAGCTCTTCACGGCTGATGACTCGCCCTCGATGCACTGCTAGGTATTCGAGCAGATTGTACTCGCGCGCAGTCAGTGTGACAGCTTCACCAGCACGAGTTACTAACTTGGATCGCAAGTCGATCGAAACGTCGTTGACAGCTATCGTCGATAGGGCCTGTCCAGCAGCCCTACGGATAATCGCCCGTAGCCGCGAGAGCAATTCTTCACGCTCGAACGGCTTGGACAAGTAATCGTCTGCTCCCAGATCCAACCCGCGGACGCGGTCCGGTAATGTATTGCGTGCCGAGAGTATCAAGACAGGAGTCTTGTGATACGCTCTTAATCGTTCAAGCAAGGTCAAACCATCCATCTTCGGTAGCATCAGGTCAAGCACGATTACGTCGTAAGGCCACGCCATCGCTTTTGCAAGTCCTTCACTCCCGTCTGATGCACAATCGACTGCGTAGCCTGCGTCCTCCAGGAAGCCGCGAAGCAATCGCAATAAATCAGGCTGGTCTTCGACCACAAGTACACGCATTGTTGATATCCTGGCTACGTTTTTGCCGATTGAATCCCCGAACAACAATAGACCTTAATAATATCGCTAGCCCATCCGTTCGGGGCTTGCCCCCGACGGATGCGTTTTGGCGTACTACATACAAGGGCGTCCCAACTCCCGTTCCCCTCGGCTTGCCCGCCTCCGGCGGGCAAAGCCGGGCAAAGCCGGGCAAAGCCGGGCAAAGCCGAGGGGAACGGGTCGATTCGCGAGTGACAGCAGTTAGTTCGCCAAAACAAGGTTGGTGGGGGACGAGCCCCCGACCAACCTGAAAGGCCAGATCGCAGAACGAAACAAAACTCGCATCAACGCATTTTTCTAAAACTGCTATTTGTCGCACAGCCCAGCCCGTGTCTCCGGCTGAGGATAGCGCCGCCATTACCAAAAGAATTCTAACAGCGCAATCTTAATGACAGATGAGAGTATCAGCACATGCAAAACCCATTTACCATTTACAGAAAAGACCCTCTTGAAATTGACTCGCACCCAGTTATGATCTGACACGACCGACCAGTCAGGCTGACGAAGTTGTGGTCGAGAGTCGGGGTAATTTCCATAGACATCTATGAAGGAGACAACGATGGCAAAGAAGAGTTCTGAAAAAGCGAAACACCAGATACACGAGTCCGGCGGAGAGACACTTGAAGCTGCTCAGGCAAAAAATGCTGGAAATAAATTCGAGTGGCATTTTGGTCGGATAACCAGTCTCGGTAGTTACTCGGTTGCTGGTGGAAGAAGCGTATCCATTGCTTGGGAAGGGGGAGGTTCAACCTCTCAACAGGGCGATATTACCGATGATCAATGGGAGATATTTAAACTCGCATTTATGACCACTGGGCGAATCGCGATTCTCAGTGAGCTTCCCGGTGAAGATGCTTTATACGATTACCGATTCCTAGAGGCGGTACGATAGGTTCTTCGAAATAGCATCGACATGGCCAGATTCACCGCATAACCCGTGCAGTAATGCGGTGAATTGGTTCCGGGGCTGATTCTCCAGCTGTAAACGAGGCAGAGCCTCGAAAGCCATGCGTTCCCAGGCGAGAGCCTGGGAACGAGCATCGATTCAATCGTACAGTTCGAATTTTTTCACAACGGGAAATGGAAAATGAAGCTATCTGAGAATTTGAAAGCTTGCGGTTTTGATGGTACCCCTCAGGGGTTTAAGGCAATGTTGCTTGAATCTTTGCGTACAGATTTTCCAACGTCCACGATTGATGCAGTACTTCGTACGCCGGCAGTTGCGACAAGATTCTGTGAATTCGTTCGCGAACAATTTCCAAGTGTTAACTTTCATGACGCGATCATTCTGGGAACTCTCATGAATATTCGCAGACGAAAAGATTGTCCGCAAAAGCTAATCGGCGGGCCATCCAAAGTTAAGCTCTCGAAGCTATTGGCTGATGGCGGGTGTTCAATGGGAGTTGCTGAATTTCGCAAACTTGTTGCCGCGTGCCTCGAAACTATGTGCAAGGGGCAGTCGATATACTATGTGCTATGCCATCCAAGGGAAGCGTTAGCACTATGCGAATATATAAAGGCAAAAGTCAAATCGACCGCTTTGCCGCATTCACTAATACTGCAGGTACTTTTAACCTTTAGAAAGAGATAGCCCTAACCAGTCCGTCGACCACTAACGACCCAACAAGAGTAAAACACCCGCAACGATAGCGAGAGCAGCCAGGATGAGCTGGGTATTGGCAAAGTTGATGTGGACGAACGCCATTGCACCCGATGCGATGAGCCAAATGGCCAGCAATAGCATGCCTAAGTTTTTGGTTCCGATCCATTTCATAATTTCGAGCCTGATTCACTTTCAATAAAAAGTTGGCATGGCGAAACACGTTAAAATAAGTGTCCCACAAAATCGGTTTGCTTTCAACTAGCACCAGCGAAATTACGTCAGGAACAATCTTCAGCCTCCACGTTTCACGCCCAAGAATAAAGGCAGATAAGATCACCTCCGATGACAAAGACGACATCAATCCATATGCGTCACCCAACATAACCAATCTGGAGGAAACGCCTGCGTCGACACTTGTTCAAGTGCAATTTGCTGGCGACGTAACAGAACTCCATTTGAGCCGGACGTATTCCGTAGGTTCACGATCTACATTATTCTTATTCGTAGTGTTCCTAATCTTCATTGCAATCTCGGTGCTCAGCAGCATTTTATTTGGCATGCGGATTCCCTTGCGTTCGATGCGTCCAATTCCAGGTGGTGTGAGAGCCTCTCCTGAACCGTTCGGAACTTTGTTGATTGCAATAGTGATCTTGATAGCCCTGGGAATGTACTTCGCATTCCTTCTATGCTACCGTTTGGCTACGAACTTGAAGATCAAAAGGTTGATTAAGCAAAGACCGTGGCTGTTGGGTCCAGTTCACGGTACGTTTTCTGCTGCATTCACGACGATCTGGCATAGAGATGTCGGCATTCAGTTAGTTAGCCATGACTTGATAGGTCATCTCAGTTTCAATTCCTACGTTGTGCGAGCAAAAGGGAATCCGTTCGCAATCGTGCCGACATCATGTTTTTATCAGAGTGACTGGCACGAGATTCTTGATACGATCGAGCAACGACAGCAAGGGTTCTTGCTGCCGATACCGCCCGTGATTGGGTCGCATGTTTGTGCGCTGCGATGCCGACGTCTGAGCTTTTTGGAAACGAGGCTTCGTGGTTTCCGCTGGAAAAGTTCCGTTGGAGGTATATCGTGGTACTTTGCCGCCGTAACGGCCTTCGCGTTGTGGCAGAATGTTGGCGGCACCATTCCGATTGGGCTCATACTTGCGGTGATTCCTGCATTGGTTTTCGTGTTTTATCTCTTCCGAGTTGCATTGTGGACTTGGCATACCAAGCGCCAGTTTGCAAACGAAAAGCGGGGTTATTTTTCAGTGCCGGAATTTAAGCCAGGTCGCGCTGTTAGTTGGTTTAATCGCGACGTCATTTTTTGGAATACGGGGAGAATGTGGATTCATATTCCACCAAGATACGTCGAAAAAGTACTTGTTGAATTCTCAGTGATCGAGTTTCAAGCGAGAGGTTTAGATATGCAGTTTCACCGAGAAGGATTCCAACATCATTCAGAATGGCTCGCAGCTTGTGAAACGGCTAAAGCGTTCCCGTAGCATAGGCTTCTAGCCTGTGAAAACAAGTCTCTGTTTCTAAACGTGGCATAGGCTTCTAGCCCACTGCTTTCAACATCTTTGATCTAGTGTAACTCGATGCGAATATTGTAGTTAGGTGCTCTTACGAATAGTTTTTCGAAGGAGCGAAATGTGGG
>JAYTVL010000650.1:0-10213 GCA_043744075.1 Pirellula sp.
TCCGTGTGACGTCCGCAGTTCAAAAACCTTTGGTTTTTGAGGCAACGTCACACGGAGTGTGACGGATACTTTCTTCGGATTCAAAAAAATCACAGCCTCTCAGAGCGATAGCGAGGGGCGTGGAAATGGTGGCATAAGTTTCTAGCGACTCACACGCCCGAACGTACCTCAGGGCGTGCCACCCAATTTACATGAGTTACACCCGTTTCGTTGGATAATTGTGCCCCAATTCTGAATGGGTACTACCTAGCGTCAATGGAAACTTGGTAACATTGTCACTCAACGAACTAAAATCGACGATGCAGGATAAATGTCTGCATCTGTTTTCGCACGGGGAATCGATCCATGTCTGAAACTGAACCCACTCCTGTCCCGGATCCGGCGGCCAGAAAAGAAGAGCTGCGCCTGGCCATGAAAGCCTTTCGGAAAAAACTGAAGCTGATGAAATTGGACGACGAATCTCGCCTGGGGCATGGTCCAATGTCGGGTGGAGGCAAGTCCGGCGTTGTTGCAATTACCCCACCAAATCAATTTCCAAAAGATGTTTGGGAGGAACTGGCCGAACAAGGAAAACTTAAGCGAGCCGGACGTGGGATTTACGAATTGGTTGATCTATGATTGCGAATGATTCAAGAGACGCCTCAACCCTGATCAGCATGAAAACGGCTTGGCTGGTTGTTGCAATGCTGGTGCCTGTTGCGCTGCTCAATTATCTTGACCGGCAAATGCTGGCGGCGATGAAGGGATCGATGATGGCCGATATTCCGGACATCGCGACGAAAGCCAATTGGGGTATTGTGCTCGGTTCCTTTAAGTGGGTATACGCAGGTTTAAGCCCGGTAGGCGGCTACGTGGCAGATCGAACGAGTCGTCGTCATGTGATTGCGGCCAGTCTTTTCGTTTGGTCCGCCGTTACGCTAGCCACGGCCTATGTCACAACGTTTCCACAACTCGTCGTAGCGAGAGCCGTTATGGGGATCAGCGAAGCGTTTTACATTCCGGCTGCGCTCGCTTTGATCTCCGAATTCCACTCAAGCCAAACCCGATCGCGTGCTGTCGGCTTCCATCAAATGGGGATCTACTTGGGCATCATTCTGGGTGGTTTCTCGGGCTACGTCGCGGATGAACCAACTTTAGGCTGGCGTTGGGCATTCGGTTTTTGCGGACTCGTTGGAGTAGTCTATGCGTTGCCATTGTTTGCATTGCTTCGAAATCCACCGCGTTCGATTGAGAAGACCGAGAAGCTTTCTCCGCTGGCGTCTGGCCTCGAATTGCTTACTAATCGAAACTTCTTGCTGCTTGTGTTGTATTTCACGTTACCAGCAATGGCTGGATGGGTAGTGAAGGACTGGATGCCTGATATTTTGAAAGAGCAGTTTGGATTGGGGCAAGGAAAGGCCGGAATGTCGGCGGTTTTATACGTTCAAGTGGCATCATTGATCGGTGTTGGTCTTGGAGGCTGGTTGGCCGATCGTTGGATGCGTCATTCTTCGCGCGGTCGTATATTCGTGAGCGCCATTGGAATGAGTTTCTTTTTGCCATCACTTTTCGGAATTGGAAACGCTGGCACGCTCGGCGTTGCGATTGGATTCTTGATCTTGTTTGGACTTGGCTGGGGTTTCTTCGACTGCAATAACATGCCGATCCTTTGCCAAATTGTGCGTCCAGAATTGCGGGCGACAGGTTATGGCATCATGAACTTTGTTAGCATTGGTTGCGGTGGATTTGCAGATTGGGGATTCGGCGCGCTGCGAGATCGCCACGTCCCGTTGAACATGATTTTCGGGGTTTTCGCAGGCACAGCGTTGTTATCCATCATTGTGGTACTGCTCATTCGACCTATGGAAAAAACGACATAAGTGGGATAGGCTTCCAGCTACGAAGAAACCTGCCGTTTCTTACGCATTACGTGACTGAACTGAATCCGCCATATAAACCTATGCTCATGACGCCAGCTGGACGGAGGCAACTTCTGTCGTGCTATCGCGAAGGACTCTTGGCGGATACGTTGCCCTTTTGGTTTCCTAAGTGTGTCGACGTGGAACACGGTGGATTTTATCACTGTCTTGACCGCGATGGGAGCTTGCTGGCGATCAGCGTTCAGCCAGCCGCGCGAGAGAATTATTCGACTTCTTTACTCAATGGAATTTCACGCCTGGACTGATGCCTCCTAAATTCGCTGAGACAAGGCCATCGATTGGCATGGGGCCAAGGATGATCACGATTATTACAGCGCAGGAGTTACGAGCGAACCTCGGCGAACAATTGCGCTGGGATTTGGAACTGGTGAATCAGATGATTGGAAACAAGAGCTTTTGCGATTTAGAAAAAAACTAGTTCAACGAGAAAAGGTGTTTCTAGTTGTGGACTGGATGCACTCGCGAATCTATGAACCGAAAAAGCTAGAGCGCATGATTTCCCGGATTGAAGGTGTGTTAGTAGAAAGAGTTTCAAATACCACAAGCTTGTATTTTGGCCGCACGGAGGCTTTGATAAATAGCCTTGAGACTTGGGAGGGCGACAAATAACCTAGTGGTTCGATAAATAAGTGGCGTAAGCTTCTAGCTTGCGAGGCAAATAATGCAAGCTGGAAATAACGCAAGCTGGAAGCTTACGCCACGGGCTGCGGAAGTGGTACAATCTGGCCTTTCAAATTAAATTTGCCGTGTGCCAAATAATGACCTATTCGCCCTACCAAGCCCAATCGATCGCGAGGTCTCTTTTCAAGAGCCGATACCTCGTGCTCGCACTTCTGCTCCTGCTCCTCATTCCCATTGCGGTATTGGCAGCCTGCGGTGTTCAGCCGTCGAGGCTTTGTAAGCAGGAGGGGGCTGGCTGGTTGTCGCGGCGGGTTGGCTTTCTATCAATGCGATTTTTCCTATAGGCCCGTTTTTTTATCTACTAGGTCCTTTTGCGATTGCGTCCTTTGTGACTCTATTCATTGGCTGCCACTAGTACCGCATGCGAGGTTGGCGATTCGCGGGAACATTGCCAACTTCCAACTAGGCATCTAGAAATAGTAGCTCGTAATCGAGTTGCGATTCAACCTTCAATGATCTGATTGCTAGAAAGCGGCATGAACTTACGCGGCGAGTCACTTCATGGTGTGCGTTCTCGCAGTCTGTTTTCGATTTTGGCGATGGCTTCGTCCTCGGACAGGCCCATGGCTTAAAAAAGAGGTAGGAAGATGGAGGTAGGAAAATAATCGCAGTTTGTTCGATATTTTCTTACCTCCATTTTCCTACCTAATAGCAGAGCGAAAAAAACCAATTGAGGGGAGGGGCTCTGAGCAGGCGGCAAACTTGGTCTTCTGTTTTCATCGCTTGAAGCATCGATTTCTAAATCGCTGCGTCGGTGATGTTGATATTCGAGTGTGGTTTATTCGCTTCGGAATCGTGTGCGGCAATGGACCGCGCGGCGTCGGTGCGAGTTTCCGTTGTTGATTCGATTCACGGTGCTCTTCCACTCATCGGCACGGTGACCATGTGCCAATACGGATCAGTTGGCCTTCCCACGATGCCAGGTATGCGGCCTTCGGACCAGACCTCTTGACCGTCGAGCGCGACGTGCAGCTCGGCGCTGGAGACGCGAGCCAAGAGATATTGCCAACGTGAACCGCCGATCTCGGTAGCGAGCATTTCGATGAGCAGCACGATTTGCGGATTATTGTCTACGGCAAAGAGGAAGACCGCGCCGTCGATGATCTGCCGCTTGTCATCGCGATATCGATGCACGGGCTGAACGAGCAATCGCATCTCGAATCGGGAGTTGTTTGGATCCCACATTTCATGGGCTGAAAAGCGTCGGGCTTGCTCTTTGAGCCGCCTCAGGCGAATGGTTTCGCTTTGATCCGGCACGGGAGTATTCGTCAAGGGTTTGGGAGTAACCTGTAAGCTTTCGGGCCGCCAGACCAGAGACTGAGGGCCGTGGGCGGTGACACGCTCTTCCGAAGTGAGTGAAAACACGCGGGTTCGTCGTGTGTCGGGGTTTTCCCACGACTTGATCATCGCCAGCGGGCGGCCCTCGCCCCAGGCCCAAATCCCTCCGTCGGCAATGTGCCGAACGGAATCAACGTAACTATACAGCGGCCGAGCAACTGGCTTAATCGGCTCCTCTGCGCCGACAACGTGGACTTTGACAAGATCGACATACGCCATACGGGCCTGTGGATCAGTCGGCTTTGCATCGGGACGGGCACCCTGCGGTTCCTGCCCGCTTAGAGTAAAACCAAAAATGTTCCAAAAACAAATTGCGAAGAAACACTGAGACCTGTTCATTGAATTTACCTCCTCCACTAGCTCGAAGAACAAGCTAAAGCACTTGACGTAACTCATTCACTATATTCGTCACCAATAGACCAAATGTAGGTCGCCTGAAATGGTTTTGCAATCGAAGGGTCGCCGAGTTTTCCGTTTGGGATTTGCCCATTCGCAATCGAAGATAGAACATAATCGAACGAATCGACTAATTTGGTCCCCTTCATGACAGTAAACTTCCCTACGTTGGACCTCGCATTGTATAGACCCTGTGTCTACTTGGCAAGTCCGCACACGACCCGGTTTTCGGTTTTCGAGGTGACTGCAACCCATGCCCAACCGCCCGCCCTGCTTTCGTTCGCTAGGGCGAACGAAAGCGATAGTGAGCCGCTGGGCGCTAGCCGCGGGTGTCGAAAATCACAGCGATTGTGCAGACGGGATACCGGCGGCTAGCGCCTTGCCGCTCACAAAGTGAGTGCCATTGGACGTAAAGCCAACGGAAACGATTGCATTAGCAATGCCTCCAAAGACACCTGTATTTTCCTCGATAGTTCCTCTTTCGTTTGGAAAAAGCCAATACGGGGCGAACGTATAAAGCTTGTGAAAAATATTTCTCAAATCGCTTGACGCACTTAGACGCATCGTCTATAAAGTGTCTTGGCTTTATTCATTAATTTGGTTCTTCGAGATTCTGATCGCTTGGAAATCATGGTTTCTTTTGGAACAAGCAGAAATACCGCATGCCCAATAGACGTTTGCGTATTCAATGGACCATTGTACCTTTTGGTTACCGTATACTTGGTTGCATCTGGCGCAGTAATGGACTGTACTGCGGTGGCTCAAGTCGGAGATGTAGCTGAGTCGCAAGCAGGATCGGAAGTGACTGCCAGTGAGGGGATCACGATTAGTAAAGACTGGAGTCTTTGGCTTAATACAGAGGGAAATAGGTATTGGGGGCCGTCTCCGGCTCGGTGCGATGATTTGCTCCTCGCCCGACGATTGTATTTGGATTTGCTGGGACGAGTTCCTAGTGTAGCAGAACTTCGAGATTTTCTCGCCGTGGATGCAGCAAATCGCCGTAACGTACTGATTGATCAGTTGGTTTTCCATCAAGGACCGCGAACTCAGGACTACAAACGAACTTTTTCAGAACATTGGGCAAGGCAGTGGCGTCGTGTTATGCTGCCCCCAACCTCCCAGGCCGGGATCTTTTCAGCAGAACTGGAAGGCTGGCTGACTCAGAAGTTTTCTCGAGACGAGAGCTTTGATTTGATGATGTCTGCCTTGGTTGAAATGAAGGAGGCGACTCGCGACAATGTGTACTTTCGTCTATCTCAATCCAATCCGGCAACTTATGCTGCCAACGTCTCTCGTGTGATGCTTGGCGTGAGATTGGAATGTGCACAGTGCCATGATCATCCGTTCACTGATTGGAAACAAACGGACTTTTGGGGGCTTGCCGCTTTCTATTCCGATTTAAATGCTATCCCGCAATCTAACGCGCTTTCTCGTCCCGGGACCATTGAAAGCAATGGAGTAAAATACGTTGCAAAATACCTATGGGAGCAACCCTCGGCTTCCGTTGCAAGTCGATCGCAGTTGGCCACTTGGCTGACCGCTCCATCCAATCGCCAATTCTCGTCGGTGGCAGTCAATCGATTTTGGCAATTGCTGGTTGGGAGAGGCGTGTTTGCATCGGTAGACGACTTGGATATAGCCACGCCAAAACAGCGAGAATTATTGGATGCATTGGCGGTAAAATTCTCTGAGTCGAAGTTTCCGATTCGCAGTTTGATCGGAGCAATTTGCAAGAGCGATTGGTATCAATCGGTCGCTTTCGAGCCGGAGTCGGAGTCGGAGTCGTCGGATGATTTATCCGTCAATGGGGCGATTGCTTTTCATAGGCCGGTGAAGTCGCTTTCACCTGAGCAGGTTTTTGATTCGCTTGAACAGGCGTTAATGTTGCCCATTAGCAAGCTCGATCCGTCGTCGGCGCGCTGGTCGGGGGAGCGAATGCAGGTGGTTTCCAGATTAGGCGAATCTGCTGGCAAATCACCCGAAGATTACGCTTCCGGAATCCCGCAAGCTTTGGTGATGATGAATGGTAAACTTACAGCCGATGCAGTCAGCGTCGAAAACAGTCGGCTATTGCGTGCGACGCTTGATTCCCCTTTTATGTCAGCCTTGGATAGGATAGATACGCTTTGTTTGGCAACGCTTTCACGCCATCCGACAAAAAACGAGTCGGATGCGTTTGCGGCTTACATTCAAAAGTACGTTTCAGAAGATGAAAGACGCCGAGCTCATGGCGAGATACTGTGGGCGCTTGTAAACAGTCCCGAGTTCGTTTTGTGCCGTTAGTCTATGTGGAGTAGTACCAATGTTCACTAACAGTTGTTTTTCAAGACGCGAAATGATGCGGATCGCGATGGCTTCCGTAGGCGGCGCGAGCATGTCTGGCTGGCTACCGCAACTTGCCAAGGCTGCAATGAAAGAGCGATCGGCAAAGGCATGCATATTGCTTTGGATGCCAGGCGGTCCCAGTCAAATGGAGACTTTGGACCCAAAGCCCGGTCGACCAAACGGTGGTCCGACTCAGTCCATTGCGACTTCAGTTCCAGGCATTCGGATCGCCGAGAACTTGCCAAAGATTGCGGACCTTATGAAGGACTTGTCTATAATCAGATCGATGCAGACCGGCGAAGGAGATCATGGTAGAGCGACTCAGTTGATGCTAACAGGCTATAAACCGACCGGAGCTCCGATAGCATATCCTGTTCTAGGGTCAATGGTTGCTCAGAGACTGTACGACGAAAAATCCGAACTGCCTAGCTATGTATCGATAGCACCCTTTCGGTTTGCCGATTTGGGATCTGGTTTTTTGGGGCCAAAATTCTCGCCATTGTTGGTATCGGGCGCGAGCAACGATCCGAATACGCGAGCGAATTTGACGGTTGAGAATCTATCGCCCATTGGTGGCGACTTGGCTCGTATGCAAGATAGAGCTAGCTTGCTCAAAACGATACGCCACACTTCGGCGACCAAACAAGAAAACTCCATAACAAAGCATGCCGCCGTTTACGATCAAGCCCTTCGTATGGTTGATTCGCAGGGTGGAGGCGCGTTTCGACTGGACGAAGAACGGGATGAACTACGCGATGCTTACGGTCGCAACCGGTTCGGTCAAGGGTGTTTGCTTGCCAGACGTTTGGTCGAGCGCGGTGTCCCGTTCGTCGAAGTAGCGCTGACAAGTTCTGATAATGGCGGTGGCCCTGGCTGGGATACGCATGCCGATAACTTCAAGGCAGTAAAATCCTTGTGCGGCGTGCTTGATCCCGCTTGGTCGGCGTTGATCAACGATCTCAAAGACCGTGAAATGTATGAATCTACGCTCGTCATTTGGATGGGTGAGTTTGGCCGTACACCGAAAGTCAATGCGACAAGTGGTCGAGATCATTATCCGGACGGTTGGAGTATGGCCATGGGTGGAGCTGGCATCAAACCAGGACAAGTCCATGGAAGTACGGGCAAAGAAGGTACGGATGTTGAAAGTCCAGTCAACACACCGCAACTCTTTGCCACGATTCTGAAAGCGCTCGACATCAATCCTGGTTTAAGCAATCAATCTGGCGATCGACCTATTCCGCTGGTGGACGCACATGCAACTCCAATAAGCGAGTTGTTGTTATGAAGCTTCGTCTGCTGTTAAGTTTCTTAAGTCTCGCGCTTGGCCTTTTGCTCGCATCGGTCGTTGAGATTGCGCAAGCGGACGAAAAAGAAAGCAAACTCGGACGGCGGGACCTGATTCTCCTTTTGCCAAGTGGTCCGATGCACATTCGTCTCAGGATTACTGACGGAAAACGTTCGTTAGAACAACTTCGAGGTGAATACCTTGATCAATTGATTGCACGGTTGGATACGAACAAGGACGGGCAGCTCAGCAGTGACGAAACGCGAAACCATGCCCTCTTTATGACAGGAAGAAAATTCAGCGATACGCCTTTGGCTCGATCTCTTCCTCCAGCCCGGGGGATGAATCGATCTGGGCTTGAGCAGTCCATTGAGCGGGCCATCGGGCAAAGCATGGTTTTCAGGCAGATTGGATCGGTTGCGGATCAAGATTTGCAAGTATTTAAAGTGCTCGACGAAGACCAGTCCGGATTGATCGAGCGCGGCGAGATGCGAACTTCACCGGTTCGATTAGCCGCGCGCGATTTGGATCATGATTATTGCGTTACGTTTGACGAATTTGTTTCGAATGCGAATAACTCCATGATGCAGGAAGTTGAAATGTCGATGACTTCGCAAGAACCGCCGCCCACAGTTCATTCGGAGTTGTTGCGCGACGCTCGCGAGCCTGTTATGGCTTCCCGTTTGGTTCGAACCTACGATATTGATCGCGATGCAAAATTGTCCAAGGAGGAGTTGCATTGGGACGAATCGAGAGTTGCGCAGTTGGATCTGAATCGCGATGGTGTGTTAGCTGTTGCGGAACTCTCAAAGATTGCAGATGCCGAACCTGACGTTTCTGTCGAGATAGAATTGTCGGTCGCTGCGGACAATGAAAACTTCGTTGGTAGAGCAAAGGACGTCATTGATAAGGCCAGAGACTTCGTTGGCAAGAATAAGAATTCGGCTACAAAAGACAAAGTCCGGTTGATCTCCGCAAGAAACGCAGCGGCAACGCGAATGCTCGACGCAGGCGTTATTGAAATCCGGCAGCCATCGACCACCATCACATTGAGTTATCGGCCCCGTGATCCTGTCGAAGAGGCAATGCGGAATGCGAGGGAAACGTTTAACGCGATCGATCTCGACGGAAATGGATACATGGATCGACAGGAAATAGTGACACACCCGCGTTTTCAGCGTTATCTCTTTGACGCGATGGATGCCAACCGCGACGACCGTGTCTTTAGCAAAGAAATGGATGAATACGTTCGTGGGATGGCTGAACCGTCCGCTACTGTCTGCCAAGTAACGTTGTTCGACAGCGGAAATGGATATTTTCAAATGTTGGACAGTAATGGTGACGGAAGGATTTCTATTCGGGAGCTTCGTACTGCCGAATCGAATCTAGCTGCAAATGCAGTCGGAGATTCGAACGTTCTGAACCCATCGCAGATGCCTCGTTATTTCAAAATTGAGATGCAACGAGGTGGTCCAACTTTATTTGGTACTGTCAACCGCCCACGCGCCGAATTGCCTCAACCGATCATGAAAAGCAATAACGGACCAATCTGGTTCCAGCGCATGGACAGAAATGGGGATAGCGATCTGGTTTGGGACGAGTTCCTTGGTCCCCGCGATGTTTTTGACCGTTTGGACCAGGACAAGGATGGTCTCATTGACCCTTCTGAAGCAAATGCTGCAAGATAGGTTACTTTTGTTACGCTTCGACTCTCATCACAAGTAAAAACTCATGAATGTAGCCCTTCAAAATCATGCTCCGATCAAAATGGACGACGCTATTCTGGAACGTGTTCAGAAGCTTCGCGATGCCCGTGAAAGGCTGTTGGAAGAAGTCGGCAAAGTCATCGTCGGCCAGAAGGATGTGATCGATCTGATGTTGCTAGGGTTACTCTGCCGCGGACATGTTTTAATGCAGGGTGTTCCAGGTCTCGGCAAAACACTGATGGCGAGAACGCTTTCAGCCACGCTAGATTTGAAATTCAAGCGGGTTCAATTTACGCCCGACTTGATGCCATCAGATATCACTGGCACGGATATTCTTGAGGAGCAGGAGGGAGGAGGAGGCCATCGAATGAAATTTGTTCATGGTCCGATCTTTACGAATTTCTTGTTGGCCGACGAAATCAATCGCACTCCACCCAAGACACAGGCCGCGTTGTTGCAAGCCATGCAGGAGCGAGAAGTGTCGATTGGAAATCAGACGTACCCGCTAAGTCCACCATTCTTTGTAGTGGCTACACAGAATCCGATTGAGATGGAGGGGA
>JAYTVL010000651.1:0-10178 GCA_043744075.1 Pirellula sp.
AGAATCCTTCCTCTGAAACATGCTTCGAATTTACCCATTCCAAAGGAACAAAATGTCCCATCCAGATTTCCATGTCAATACCAGTTTTTTAACAGCCCAGGGCAATCCCATACGACGTCGGAATCATCACACCGTTAGCTGTTTTCGCACGGTTAGCAGTTTTCGAAACGGTCATCGTCCGTTTAGTGGCATCGTTATTATCCTTATGCATGTCGCTCTTTTTTTATTTTTTTGATTGTTAGAAAGTCAAGCCGTGCTATATTATACGCTAACGTACTGAATAGGGGGCTTTTTTCCCCTTTTCTCGTGTTACAGTTGCTTTTCTTTTGTTTGGGAGAAACCGAATGACTAGTCGTCGCGGCTTTACACTCGTAGAGCTTTTGGTGGTAATCGCCATTATTGGTATTTTGGTGGGCCTGCTTTTGCCGGCCGTACAAGCTGCTCGAGAAGCAGCAAGGCGTATGCAGTGCAGCAACAATCTTAAACAGTCCGGGTTGGCATTGCACAACTACGAGTCGACTTTCAAGAAGTTTCCGTCGCATCAATTAGGTGGAGGACATTTATTTGCTGAAACTCAACGCGGTGTTTACTCCGGTTGGTATGCCATGCTTCCCTACGTCGAGCAGACGGCGGTGTACAACCAAGTAGAAGCGCTCCAGACGGTACCTTGGGGCAACAACAACCCTGTGACCGACCCGGTAGTTGTGGCCATGTCACCACGCCGCCTTGATATTGAATCGTTGTGTCACCGGAAAAGTCACCAAGAACCGTGCTTTCCGTCGCGAAAGCATTCATCCAACGATGTGAATGACGCGACCAGTCATCGTAATTGGCTGGGTGGCATTCCTTGCAGCGATCAGGACCGACGTAATCCATCGGGCCTATATTGCTCTTTTGCGAAGTAGCGCTGATTTGCTGCATCACATCCGATTTGATCGTATCCCAGACGAGCGTCAGGTTACCTTTCGCATAGTAGCGTGTCGGAGCTGGCGAATCCTGCGATGGTTCAGGACGCGACAACTGTTGTTCGTTAGTGAACGGAACGAGGAACATGAGCGATACGCCCAAAAGCAACAAGACTGCAATTACTAAAATAGAAGCAATCAAGTGCCGTTTCGTTCTGTTGGCAGTCGCTGGTCGAATCGAATTAGATGATGGTCGAGTCGTTTTCGATTTGTGAACTCGTCGACGGACCACGTTCAGGCCATTTTCCGTTAAGAGCAAAGTACTTGGAGATCGATTCTGAGGCTTAACGAAGAATCTAAGCGATTTCTGTCTTCGGGACAATCCGTCAATTACGGTCGGCACTAGCGGATACTTCGGCCTAAGCAGTTAGGCAATTAGTTCCTGTATCACTCGTCCGTGAACGTCCGTGAGGCGACGGTCGATTCCGTTGTTTCGATAAGTCAACTTGGTGTGATCCAATCCTAACTGATGCAAGATCGTTGCATGGATATCGTATACTTGGGTCGGATTGTTGCGTTCAAGTGGTTTGTATCCCCACGCATCGCTCTCACCATAAGTCATGCCGCCTTTGATACCGCCGCCGCACAGCCAGTTCGTAAAGACAAACGGATTGTGATCACGTCCCTTTCCTCCCTGCGAAGATGGCATGCGACCAAACTCAGTTGTCCATAAGATGAGCGTGTCCTCCAACATACCCCTCTGCTTCAAGTCTTGAATGAAAGCGGCGCAGCCTCGAGCCATGCCCATAGCGAGCGGCCCGTGGTCGCGATGCACATCTTCGTGCGAGTCCCAATTTCTACGCGGAAAGCCGTTGTCATTTCCGCTCCAAACCTGCACAAATCGAACTCCGCGCTCCAATAGTCGTCGCGCAGCTAAACACTTCTGTCCAAAGTGAAATGTCTCTTCGTCGGCGTTGATTTCCTTTTCCCATCCCTGGGGTCCTCGTTCTAATCCGTAAAGCTTCAATGCGTGCGATGACTCGGTCGTGAAATCAAGAGCTTCGGGGGCCGCCAATTGCATCTTTGCAGCAAGCTCGTAGCTGCGTATCCGCCCCTCCAATCTTTGGTCTCCTACTCTCGTCGATGCATGCTCGCGATTCAGATCAGCCATCAACTCGTGCGATTGCCGCTCGCCCTGTTTGGTAATGTAGGCTCCGGCCTTATGTGGAAACAAATCGGCAATAGGATCTGCCCTCCCTGGATAAATGATCGTTCCAGAATGCTGTGCTGGAAGAAACGATGCATCCCAATTTTTAACGCCATTCGATCCAAACCCTCGATGGTCTGGCAGTACGACGAATGTTGGCAAATCCTCGTTGATCGACCCCAGTCCATAGCTGACCCATGATCCTGCCCCTGGAAATCCGGGAACCAAAAATCCAGTCGCTTGCTGCAAAGTCGCAGCGCTATGAACACCCGATTTGCTAACCATGTTGTGGACGAACGCAAGTTCATCCACAACTGAACCTAAGGGCGCTACCGTGTCGCTCAGCATTTTTCCGCAATCACCGTGCGGCCTAAAATCCCAGATCGGTTTCATCCATGGCCCTAGACCGTTTTGAAAAGCTTCAACGGGCTCGCCAAAATCACTTGGCTTCCCGTCCTGCTTAATGAGCTCAGGTTTATAATCGAACAAATCGATGTGACTGGCGGCCCCAGACATAAAAAAATGAACAACTCGCTTCGCTTTGGGTGGATGATGAAGTCCCATGCGGCTAACGCTTTTGGCTTGCGATTCGCCTGCCTGCGATTCGCCTGCCTGCAATTCGCCTGCTTGCAATTCGCGGTCACTTGCAAGAAGCGACGCCAAAGCTATCCCACCAAGTCCGCCTGCGAATTCCATTAGAAAAGAACGTCGTGATTGCATTTTCAATCCACTCAATCCACAAAAGTAAATGCGTTTAAGTTAAAAAACAAACGGCAAAGATAAGGCAAGCCGTTTGCCTTGGCGAACTCAATCAATTGCATCCGTCTGGATCCCGAAGGAAGAACCCCAAAGGCCAACCGATGAGCGTAATCCACCTGAACCGCAATGTCACTCGATTCTTTCGCAACACGTTCCGCGAAATGCTTTGACTGCGTCAGAATAAAACCGTTGTTCAATAATGCGAGAGCCTGAATGGAAGATAGACTTTCATTACGTTTGTCGACCCGCATCGAGGGATCAGCACAATCTAGCGATGTCATCCACGGCTGAGTTTGCGAACGCACAATAAATCGATATACCGATCGCCGCCATGTCTTCAAGTCTTCAGGGTCCGCTAATCCATATTCGTAGTGCGGTGAATGCTCGGGATGCTCAACAACGAAATCCTGCCAGCCAGGACCGCCCATCGACTTATCCAGCTTGCCACTAACTGCAAGTACTGAGTCGCGAATCGCTTCCGCTTCCAGTCTTCGACGATTCTGCCGCCACAACAATGCATTGTTGGAATCTAACTTTTCTCCGTTTTCATGACTCGAAGATGACTGCCTGTAGGCTGCGCTCTTGACGATCAAACGGTGCAGATGCTTTAGTGATCCGCCATTGCCGCGAAAATCAACAGCTAGCCAATCGAGCAACTCGGGGTGGCTAGGCAAGCTGCCATTGCGCCCGAAATCATTTGGCGTTTCGACAATGCCTCGGCCAAAGTGATAATGCCAAACTCGATTCACAATGCTGCGCCACGTGAGCGGATTCGCACGATCCGTGACCCACCGCGCTAACGCGACTCGTCGATCACCCTCGCCGCTATCTGAAGAGAGCGAAAACACAAATGGTCTGAAGCTGAGAGCCGACAATGCTCCGGGCGACACCTCTGAGAGCGGCTGAGTGACTTGCCCTCGAGCAAGCACAAAGATCGGTCGCGGCTTTCCGCCGGCCGCACCTGTACCAATAAAAGAACCACTTCCGCTGTGGATACCTCCGGCATAGACCATATTGGGCGCCGGAAGTTTTTTCAGTTCGGCAGCCACCCGTTCCGACTCAATTAGCAATTCTTTCCGTTTGGCTTTAGTCGCCTCATCCGCAAACTTCAGAATAAGAGCCTCACGCTCCTCAACGAGTTTTTCCTCATCTTCGTTTATTGACGACGATGGGAAAATTCCATCGGTCAAATTGGTCGTTCGCCATCGCGGCGCAGCCTCAGTCGAGTCCAATGCGGCAACTCCACATCCAAAAGCAATGTTCTTGCCCGAAGGATCGAACACCTGCATTTCAGCCAATGCAAAGATATAGTCACTCTTTCGCTTTGCGAGTTTGGTGGCGGTAACACGGACGTAGCGGCGAGCGATTCCATTTTCTTTGGAAGCTTGTGTAATGAAAGGCTCGAGCCCTGGATTCTGAACGTCCTTCGAAAAAGTCGAAGAATGTTTTTCCTGAAAAAACATTACGTCCTTTTTAAACTCCGGGTCATCGCTCGCCTCGATCTTAAAGCGAACAGGGAATCCAAAGCCTGCACCAATCGAATTAAAGTCATCGTAACAAGGAAGCAACTTAATACTCTTGAGTTCGGTTCTTTGTGCAAGATCCACTTGCACCCATTTTTCATCATCTTGCTTTGACGATATCGCACTGTGATAACCGTATTCGGTTCCCGTGTTAGCACCTTTGTCTTTGGCCTTACTGGCCGCATCAATTCTTTTCGTAAGGGCGACATATTCCTCGCCAGCTATTTTTTTAAGCGGCTCCTCAATCTGCTTGAGTGCTACTGCGGTCTCGTTTCTCAATCGATCTAACTCCAAGAATTGCCTTTGAACCACTTCGTCACGATAGTACTTGCGATCGGTGCGATCCAATGCAGAAAAGACTGCGTGGAGGCGATAGTAGTCTTCCTGAGTAATCGGGTCGAATTTGTGTTGATGACACTGAGCACAGTGAACCGTCACACTGCAAAATGTTCCGATGGTATTCGAAACCATGTCGTCCCGATCTAGATGCCTCGCGATCTTGCCATCGGTTTTCGATTCTGGAACCTCTGCGTGCCCGATGAAATCCCATGGGCCTGCCGCTATAAAACCCAATGCTTCAACGCCATCAGCGGTGTCGGGCCAGAGGGCGTCGCCTGCGATCTGCTCTTCGACAAATCGAGCATAGGGCTTGTCTTCGTTGAAAGCGCGGATCACATAGTCGCGATAGGGCCACGCATTTGGACGTGGCTTGTCCTTGTCGTAACCATGCGTGTCTCCGTAATGAACTACGTCGAGCCAGTGTCTTGCCCAGCGCTCGCCGTATTGCGGCATGGCAAGGAGTTGATCTACAAGGCGATCCAATGTCAGCTCCGCATCGGTACTAAAGTCTCGCTCGAAGGCATCTAGTGCTTCTGGAGATGGTGGCAATCCAATCAAGTCAAAATAGATTCGTCTGGCCAACGTACGAGCGTCGGCTGGTGGCGACATTCTCAGCCCGTTATCGAGAAGCTTTGACGTGACAAAAGAATCGATAGGATTGGCGTCAGGAGTTGGAATCGGCGTTTTTCGTATCGGCTTGAAGCTCCACCAATCCAAGGGGTCTTCTATGATTGCATTCGCTGAATCTGGCCAACTTGCACCTCCCTCTATCCACTCGCGAAGACTAGCGATCTCTTCAATTGTAAGCCGGGGTTGTTGGCTATCCTTTGGAGGCATAGCCATTTCAGAGTTCTCGTCTGAAACATATTTCAAGAGCAGGCTTGCTTCGATATTGCCGGGAACAATGGGAGGGGCACCGTGATCGCCACCTCCGAATGCAATTGCACGCACATCCAATCGATAGGTGCTTTTCTGTGTTTTTGGGCCATGGCACGAGAAACACTTGGCCGCAAAGATGGGTTGAATGTTCCGTTCAAAAAAACCACTTTTTTGCGAGCTGTTCTGAGCCAAGCAGACTGCGCATAGCCCATAGAAAAAGCAGGCGAAGCAAGTCAGCAATCGTGTGTTCATTTTAGTTTCCGCTTTCTGCGATCACGTAGGTCAACGATTTGTTCCGTTCGATTGGAAGTAGCATTGTATCTCGGCGAGTTTGATCTTGAGATTTTTTTCCCCCTTCTCCCCTTCTACTCCTCGGGACCCTCGGGAGGAAAAGGGGAGTTAGATCATTAAGGCGAGCGGCAGGCTGTGTGTCATACCAGTCGTAGTTTGGGACCATTGTCCCGAACGAATCAACGGACGGGACATTGGTCCCATCCTACGGTACAACTACGGTACAACGGTACTTTTCATTCTGCCGATCGCCTAACAGCTTCGCGATATTGTATTTGCGATTGCAATAACTCCCACAATAGCGGATTTTTAACAGCCCAGGCTTGTCGCAAGCACAACCGCAAGGCATACTTGGGTCTGAATGGTTGGCGTTCGAGTCCCGCCAGCGGCACTTTACACTTACCGGTCGCACCCGTCGAACCGCAGCGTGATCTGTATGCTCAAGTTCGGCACGTTCCTGATTCTTTTTTGTTTGTCACTTGCAATCTCGATCTTGAGAGCGCAACCGCCAAACGAAGACTTGAAAACACCAGATACTTTTCATCGCTTTGCGCCTCTTTCGCCAGCTCAGGCCGAGTCCAGTTTCGTCGTTCAGGATGGATTTCGTATGCAATTGATCGCTGCGGAACCATTGATCACAGATCCAGTAGCCATGGCCTATGATGAAAACGGCCGCGCCTATGTTGTTGAAATGAATGACTACCCGTATACCGACAAGAAATCGCATGCAGCCTGGGCAGATAATGTAACGGATCGACCGATCGGCAAAGTTCGATTGCTTGAAGACGTCGATGGTGACGGCGTTTTTGACAAGAGCACGATATTCGTTGATGGTCTCTCATGGCCAAGTGGAATCGCGTGCTCCAATGGCGGGGTTTACATTACGGCAACTCCTGATATTTGGTTTTGCAAAGACACCGACGGAGATGGAAGAGCAGATGAAAGAAGAAAAGTTTTAACGGGTTTCCGAAAGTACAACGTACAAGCGATCATCAACAATCCAATTTGGGGCTTCGATCATCATTTGTACGTTGCTGGATCCAGTAACGGCGGCAGTATTCACTCGCCCAGCGAATCCAAGGTGACCGCATGGCGAGGAGATTTTCGGATCAATCCTCGGACAGAAACATTCCAGCCCCAATCGGGCAGTGGCCGTTTTGGCAATGCGTTCGACGATTGGGGAAATAGATTTATTTGCAACATACGCAATCCAGTCATCCAAGTGGTTCTCGACCACGAATCGCTAGCTCGCAATCCATTCTTCGCTGCACCTAAGGCAATGATCGATTCCGCCGAAGCGGGCGATCAGCTTCCGATCTTTCGTATTAGTCCCGTCGAACCATGGCGGGATCTTCGAGCGCGGCAATGGACACGCGACTCCAGCAAACAAAAACTTCCTCGAAGCGAACTTACGGGAGGTGGCGTATTCACTTCGGCCAGTGGCTTGACGATCTATCGCGGAGATCAGTTCGGCGAAAAATACGCCGGCCAAGCCTTCCTAGGCGAAGTTGCCAATAATGTAATTCATCGTCAAGAAATGACTCGCGACGGAGTTGTGTATCGAGCACAGCCTGCAGACAAAGGGGTCGAATTCGTGGCTTCGACGGATACTTGGTTTCGTCCAGTAAATTTAGTGAACGCTCCGGACGGAACATTGCATGTTTTGGATATGTATCGCGAGTACATCGAACATCCGTGGTCGATCCCGGACGATATTCATGAGCGACTTGATCTTGAAAGCGGTCGCGATCGCGGCCGGATTTACCGGCTGGTGCCGCCGAATTTTCGAGTTCCTGCCCCGCCCCGTTTGGGTTCAGCGAGTACGACTGAACTTGTGCGAACGTTGGATGATCCAAGAGCTTGGTGGCGAGAGACGGCTCAACGGCTTTTGTTGGAACGTTCGGACAAATCGGCGGTTGATGCACTAGAAACGCTCGTAGGCAGTGCATCTGCCCGCGGTCGAATCCATATTCTTTGGACGTTGGCGGGTTTAGATCAATTGAATGAATCCATAGTCGGCACTGCTCTAAATGATCCGACCAGTGAAATTCGTGAACAGGCGATTGTCTTGGCAGCGGCCATGCTCGATCGCAAAAGTATTGCATCGAAATTGCTGTCGCTGATCCAAGACTCGGACGCTCGCGTTCGATTTCGAGCTGCGATTGCAATTGGAGATTTGGATAGCGATGAGGCGTGTGCTGCGTTGGCTGAACTTGCAAGTCGAGATGGAGAAGATCCGTGGATTCGAGCGGCGATTTTTAGCAGTCCTTCAAAAAGGATGCGACTGATGGTTCAGTACTATCTCAAGCGAATTGGAGCAAAAGCGAAAGGTGCCCAAAACGTGTTTTTGCGTGAAGCAATGACGATCCTTGGAGCGGAGGGCAAGGCCGAAGTGCTTGCTCCGCTTATCCAACAAATCGATTCGACGGGCCAGCCAGGAGCGTTTGAAAAGGAAGCGTTTTGGCAAGGCCTACTTGGTGGGTTGCGAAGAAACAATCGAACTCTTCGTCAGATTTTCAATGACCCAAAACAGGCCTCGACTCAAATCGTTGATCGCGGTCTAGAGAAAGCAAGGAATTCTGCAACGATTCCTGAGCTATCCCAATCCGAGCGAATGTCCGCCATTGATTGGATTAGTCACGATGAATTCCAAGTCTCCGAAAAAGTTTTGACCAAACTGTTAGATGGATACCCGCCTCAGGCTGTACAAATCGCATTGATAAACGCGATCTCAAGATATCGAGAACCTGAAGTTGCCCAATTGTTACTCGATCGCTGGCGTCAATACACGCCCAAAGTTCGCGAGTCCGTGTTCGATGCCGTGATGTCGAGAAAAGAACGTATTGAGGCTCTGCTCGATAGAATCGCCAAAGGAGAAATCGCCGCTTCGACGGTTGATCTTGTTCGTAAGTCGCAGTTGTTGTCTTACAAGGATTCCGCTATTCAGAGCCGCGCCAAGGAACTGCTCGGTGATACGACCTCTACAAGTCGCCGCGAGGTCGTGAATCGATATCGCGAGGCTTTGTCGCTTCAAGGCAATCGCGAGCGAGGTCAAGTTCACTTTACGAAACACTGTGCTGCGTGCCATCGCTGGCAAGGACAAGGGGTCGAACTTGGGCCGAATTTAGAAACAATTCGCGAGTGGGATGTCGATCGAATTCTTTTGAATGTGTTCGATCCGCACCGCGAGGTCACTGGTCAGTATCTGTCGTATTCTGTTTTGCTCAAGGATGGCCGAACACTCTCAGGAATGATTTCCGATGAGACCGCGACTAGCTTGACAATCAGACAGAAAGACATTGTCCCACAAACGGTCTTATTGAGCGAGATCGAGCAAATCTCTACATCGGGACAGTCCTTGATGCCCAGCGGTTTCGAAGAAGTAATTTCGCTTCAGGATACGGCAGACCTCTTACAATTGCTAAAACATCATGGTCGAATCTAAAGACCAACCAAGATAGGCTGTCCCCTATTTCGAGCATTGCTCGCCTACTGCGGCTAGCAATGCTCGAAATTGGGACTATCGACTGTCATTTAGTTCGTTGCGGGTTCGTGAAGAAGTTCGAATGCCAATCCGAGTTGCTTGGCAGTGTGACCGACGGTCTACTTTGAGCCAAAACCATCGGTTTGGCGCAGCCAGTTTTACTTCTTCGTTTTCGTTCCAAAATGAGAAAATCTCTCGACTGTCTTACTCCTTCTAATACTTTGATTACTTTTAAGTAGCTGCACGAGCGTCGTGCTGAAAAACGCTTGGTGAGCCACTGCAATGGCCCACCAAGCAACTCCCATCGTAAAAGCACTCCTCCGGGAATCTTCTCTTCAATGATACTCTCTCCAATCGAAATTCCAAATCGGTTCCTCCACCAAGAGAACGCCGATGCCTACGCAAGGGTTGCTCTCATCGTTTCGTTCCGAAGAAACAGAATCAGCGCTACTGCAAAGTGCCCGCGTGCAATCGCGAACTGAAACGCTGGAAAAATCTAAAGCGTCAGCGAAAACGCCGAAACAATCCTTCGGTTAGGAGTCCAATACAAGATAATCTCTCTGGCTTAACGAAGACCGTGCGTTGGTACTTGGACAATGACGTTTGGTATCGTCGTATCATAAGCAGCGAGTACGGAATGCAACGAATGGGGCTGTCACGTTCTACATGATTGCTAAACATTTCCACTAACTGAAATGGGTGCAACCGGCTAGGCTTTTTTTGAGCGTGGAATGCTATCGCAAAGGGATGTAGCAGCATTTCAACGAACCACAAAACTTGGTAGTCGATGA
>JAYTVL010000652.1:0-10102 GCA_043744075.1 Pirellula sp.
GTGACATTCAAGGTAAAAGGACCGAGCTATTTCAGTTTACCGCGTGTGACAAGAAAGCGCATGAAAGAAGATTGACTCACGACCAAGCAGAAGATCAAAGCAAAACGATTCAAACGCACGGGACGGATTTTGAAAATGGTTCAAAATGCGAAGGTACCTGTGCGCACTTCGGGCAACGAAAATCAAAAAAACATGTACATTTCGCGTCAAGAAAAGGTCGGTGGTGAGCAAAAGCCAACGACCTCCGGTCGGTACTAAGTCGGCACCACCGACCTCGCGTCGGTGGACCGATGACTGACAGGCTAGATTCCGGTGGCCGCTGCCAAAATCCTCCGCCCCACTGACCTCGCGTCAGTGGACGGAATGACTTGGATGCTTGTGCACGTCGTGGGGAACAAAACCCTATCATTCAATTCACGTGTCAATACCGAATTTTTAACAGCCCAGCGCTAGCCCACGGTTTGCGACCCATGTTGTGATCGATGTCATAAATCAGTATTCGTCCTTGATTGATTCTCCGCCAGATGCTGATCCCAATGCTCGCCAAGTATCCAGCGAAATCGAATTTGAAATGAATCGCACGGAGCCGTCAACAAATGCGCATTGCACTCCTCCCGAGTGTCGACTTCGAGCAGCATGCGTTTCCGCACCGCTCGTCACGACATTACCACTTGCCGGTGCTCGAAGAACACAAGGAGGATTGTTTCTATCAGTCGATGGAACAACGCAATTAAACTCAACGATATCAGGTTGCAATGTGTTCGGAAGCAAATACGTTTCAAAGTGAGCACCGCCACCCCACCATGCAAATCCACTTAAGTCACCGCCGGTCGATTGAACACATTCGGAAAAGGCTAATGTGTTGCTTGTACCATCGGAAATTTCCGCAATCCGAACGGTGAATTTCAAATTCCTCAAGTCGGTATGAATCCAGTTGTAATAGTTTGGCCAATTGCCAGTGTTCGGCGCAATGTACTCGATGAACGGTGCACCGCCATA
Organism: Pirellula sp.; assembly: GCA_043744075.1. GTDB lineage: Bacteria > Planctomycetota > Planctomycetia > Pirellulales > Pirellulaceae > JBKCUI01. Next base: position 1,000 of record JAYTVL010000652.1, read on the forward strand.
CACGTTGGTTGCCCCGGAACTTGTTACTCCGTAAGGAGACAAGCGGCCACGTGTTGTATTGCCATAATTGGCAACATAGTTGTGGAAAGTGATTCCTTGCAACACGCTTAGCGATGCCGTGACACGATCGCTTGGGCAAGTGTAAATGGGCATTTGTTTCGTCACGACCGGCAGATTCACGACGTTGCTATAGCGAATTCCGCCAGTGCGATAGGTCTGCACTCCGCCAAGGTTTCGATAGTTGTTGTACATGTCTTTTTGCTCGATGTAGGGTAGTAAAATCACGAGCCAAGTACCATGGACTCCATGCCAGCTTCCAGACGGAAGTTTGGAATGAAAAGTGTCCACGTAGCCGTGAGTGGCCAACCCAATCTGTTTGAGATTGTTTGTACATTGCATACGCCTAGCGGTCTCGCGAGCAGCTTGAACAGCTGGCAAAAGAATCGCGACCAAGATTCCAATAATGGCGATCACGACCAACAATTCAACGAGAGTAAAACCAAAACGAGAACGAGTTGTTATCGAACTGCAAATAGATTTTCGTAAAGAAGTACGCACGGTTGTTCCTCCGAAAGAAATCAAAACCACGAGCAGGGCTGTGGCGAGAAACTCAAAACAAATGTTATCTACAAACTCAATATCGCATGATTGGAAGCGATGCGAAACAATTTCGGCAAAAAAATGAGAGGAAATTTTTGTCGCGAAATCCATTGACGATCAGTTGACGCAACAGCTTCGCATTGAAGACATCGAAGAATTTTTAGAAAACTTCTGACACTCTTCGCTGCTAGCCCGTAAATCCGGAATCCGCGTTTCGTCGGACATCATCCTAATGGCGTTGAATCAAGTTCTCCATTGAGCTTGTCTCGATTGGCGTGGAGTTAAGCTCTCCATCGAGCTCGTCTCGATGGAAGCAAGACTGAATGGCTAGCCAGCCTCTTAACGAACACGAATCGATCGTCCCCCCACCCTTCTTTCGTTCGCCTTTGGCGAACGAAAGAAGGGTGGGGGGACGCAGGGTTGAAACATTCGATCTAGCCTACAAATCATGGCCAGTGGTGCCTAGAGGATTCTGATAAATGGAGGGTAGGATGGGACCATTTGTCCAGTCCAAGAAAAGGATTGGGACATTCGCTCCAATCTACCTTTGGAATTTGGTAGTTTCCAATCTACGGTTTGCCTTACTGGATCGAAATACGTTTCGAGAATTTTTTCAGAAACCGATAGCACCGCTATTGCAAACTGAAACGGAATCCGTTTCAATGTTCTGATCTTGATCGATTTGAATCTCGCTTAAAGGCATGAGCGACTATCAAACCATCACCGTGTCCTGTTTCATCGGCTACGCCTCCGTATAGATTGGATTTGTTGATTATGGCTCGATTATTGCCTCTCTCTCTCTCTCTCTCTCTTGCGCATTAGCAATTTCTGGCGTCAACTCTGTTGTGATTTCCGACTGAAAACGAGATCCTACTTTGACACTGAGAGTTGAAAAAACATGGATAGTCTAGAGGAAATGAAGTTTCCGGATTGGATCGAAAGCATACGGACCCATCCGAAAGATTTGGGATCCACGGATGCCGCCACCAATTATTTCGCAAAGAAGTTCGCGCCCGTAGTAACCGCGGTCATCAACAAAAAGATTCCGCGAAAAATTAAGTCGATCGTAGAGGCATGGGGAATTGCCAACGAATCGTTTGTTGAGGTACAAAAGTGTATTGCCAAAAACCAGGGCAAGACGAACTGGACCCAAGACGAATTCCTTGGACTGTACATCACGATCGCGTCAGACAATGTATTGGATGAAATAGCGAGCGTGACGTGTCGCAAAAATGGCGGCGACTCTGTCACGATTCAGTTCGATGACCTCAATACATCGATTGTGGATCGTCATCGGGAAACGTGTCCATGCGACGTATGCGAATGGAACGAAGAACGAGAAGTGTGTCTTCGATCCCTTCCAAGCGATTTGCATCGGAAGATATGGACAATGAAACTTAACGGAAAATCAACGGCGGAAATAGCGGGGGGTGTCGGCTTAACGAACCAATCGGTCAATAGAAAAATCCGCCAGACGCGTCACTTGTTCCGCCGCTTATTGGATTTGCGGACGTAGACTGAATTGCACGAGCACAACCGCTAGCTCGTGATCTCGCTGAACGTGGCCTACTGCTCCGAGATTGTTCAATCAAAACTTTTTGACTATTTCAACAAAATCAAAAGTTTTTTATGATCGGCAAACCAGTTTTCCCGATCTTGTAGGTAGAGGCACTTCATTGTGGGTATCGAAATCAAGTTTGCATATTGGATCCACAATCGAATTGGCGTGGTGGTATTGATTGCAAAGTATGGCAATTTAATGTTGAGTTGCTACAATTCGTTTCTAGTTTTAGGGAGTTTTATCATGAAGTACGGTGTTTACTTTGCCGGTTTGGCACTTGCGTTGGGGATCGTCTTTGGGATTGGAGGAAAGGCGAATGATTTCGATCAACTGTCAGCTCAAGAGTTGAAAAGCGTATGGGGAGGATGTCCTGCGCTTGACGACGTAAGTGTAGGGTGTCCGAATAGTTCAACGTGTAATCAAGGAAGGATGTACAATTCGAACCCGCAAAATGGAACGTCGGATTTCAAAACCGAGGCGACCGATTGCGGAATCACTCCTTCAACTTGCGGGCAATACTCCAAGCAAATATCTTGTGGATCTGGTTCTCCGTGAACTCGACCCGTGTTCTCGTGTTCCCTCGGCATAACTGAGGGAACACTTTTAAATAGGCTTGTAATGTAGGTGTTGGAGGAGAGGCAGATGGTTCTAGTTCTCTTGTTGACAATTATCGTCTTGGTAGATGGTTCAACCGACTCGACCGATCGGATCTCCTTGAAAGATTTTCAAGACGCGGGTTGGAGATCTGCAATGCGTTGCGGCCCCAATGCGTTGTTCATCACACTATGTAGCCACGGACATGCTGTGGACGTAAAAGATATCTATGAGCACATTGAGGTTTCTAAGTTAGGTTGCAATCTTGCGGATATAGTGCAGGAAGCAAGTCGACAGAAAATTAGTTTGCAAACTGCGAAAACAAACCTCGACGGTCTACGAAAAATCAAGTTACCAGCGATTACGCATCACGACAGTATGCTCGGAGGTGTTTCTGGCCATTTCCTCGTTGTACTGTCATTAGGTGAATCCGTGCCGAATAGCGGAGAACCAGCTGTCTTGGTAATTGATCCGATTACGTTGGTAAAATCTCATTATTCGCATGTAGAGTTTTTGAGAGCGTGGTCGGGTTACGTAGCGTTTGTCGGTGATCGCGATCCATATTTGAAGTATCTTGATATTGTAAGCATGGTTTTTTCTGCCGGTAGTATCCTATTTGGCGCGTTGATTTTCCGGGAATTTTTCAGACGCAAACGAATGTCATGAAAGCACTTTGTATCCTTGCAATAACGATTTCCAGCTTCGGTATGCTTCTTTACGTTTCGCGTAGTAGACGCAACGTAGAACACGATGAACAGGCTCCTTTTGTTGCTCAGGGAACTGCTAGGAGTTTGCATACACCTCGGTTTGCAATGTTTACTCATCGTACGCCAGTCGGCATCGAAGTGTTTCCAATATCCGCTCTGCCAGAGTGTCATGAATGGGAAGAAATACTTTTGAAATGCGTTCCCGAACGCAATTCCAAAGCGACTCATGCTACACGAGTTCACGCTGCGTTGTTATGGGGATTTGTTGGAAAGCCGAGGCCGACTATTGCTTCGGATTTTGTAAACATGTCTTTGAACCATAGCGTTTTTTCCAAATTTGTTGATGGAAAACCACTTCTCGTCAGGACGCGAAACGGAGCAAGTTTTGTCGAGGCATCATCCATAACTGGTGGGCGTAACTTGATTTCGCCCGCTTCTAGAGACGCACACTGGGGGCAAACCCTCAGCGTTTTGGCAGAAATGGGCATTTCCCTTGATGAACGGGTGCAAGATTCCGAAGGATATGAATATCAGCTTGAAGCGGTTCTTCAAGATCTATGCGCTAATTACCTGCTTGCTGGTGAAATTGAGTGGGCTACAACTGCGATTGCTATTTATGGGCCAAAATTTGGAACTTGGAGAAACCGCTACGGAGAAGTTTTCACAATCGAGAAAGTTGCAAAGTATTTGTTGAGTGCAAAACCAGGCGACGGTGCTTGCATGGGCACCCACGTGCTTTATTGCCTGTCAATCCTACGGCAAATTAATGATTCTAAACAAATATCTGATGAGCTTCGCTCACTCATTAATGCGCATTTTCTTGAAACCAGTCGACTGCTTGTCGAAACTCAGTCTCCCGATGGCAGCTGGGCGGTCGATTGGGCTGGACGACAATTTTCTCCACTCTATCCCATTGCGTTACAACCGACATGGATGACAGGTCATCATCTTGAGTGGATATCACAAGTTCCTGCTGACCTTAGACCTTCAGAAGCATCAATCAAGAAGGCATGTTCGTTTGTACTCGCGTCAATCGAAAAAACCGAATCAACCCATATATGGAAAAACCCATGCACTTACATTCATGGGGTTCGAGCGGCCTTTCGTCTACTGGGCAAGAATGTCCAGAACCTACCAGATCAGTCTAGAATAAAGAGCATCTTATGATGAATAAACTTTGCCGATTTTGTCCGATCATTATCATACTCGTAAGCATTCAGAATGTTGCGAAGGGGCAGCAAGACCGCGTTTCGATCGACACCATTGCTACTAAATTAAGCGAAGCATTCGAAGATCTAAAAAAATCGTATATCACTACGACAAACACGTTTACCCTCGGTGGAGCAAGCAAGGATGGCTTCGACGAAATGGGGGTATTCGAGGAAAAGTTATATCGAAAAAGGAAGATTTGGACGGGAAAATCGTGGTTTGAAACCCAGGACGTTTTCGATGGAAATCGGACAGGAACCCAAGAAATAATTACGAAACCACCTTTGAGCCCGGAAATATCGCCCGCGACGGTTTCGCTGTCTGTTGAAAAAGGGAAACTGCTTGGCGCTAATTATTTTATGGAGGCCATTGGAGCTCCCTTTTTTGACTTTATCGTGGAGGACAAAATCGAGCCTGACAAGCCTTTTAATATTGTTAATGCTCTTAGAAAAGGTAACTATACTGCGAGTGACACTACTGAGACGATACACAATTACAAATGTATTTCCTTAGAAACCAAGTTCGACAAAATTTGGGTTTGTCCTGAATTCAACTACTCCGTCGTGCGTCGTATTCGAAAATATTCCAGAAAAGGAACAGAGATTCTCCGTGAGCAAACTAATTTCGATTTTCGAAAGGTAACCGCCCGACTCTGGCTCCCATCGAGAACAAAAACTCAAATCAAGACAGACGGCCTAATAACGGACGATGTTACAAGCAGAGTTGTTTCTTCAAAGTTTGGAAAGGACGTCCCGTCAAATTTGTTCGAAATTGGATTCCCCGCAGGAACAACAGTAATTGATGCTTCGGCAATGGGAAAGAAAAGCGATGGAAGCGCTCCAGCAGTAAACTATAAAGTAGGAGTTTCTGTGGAAGACACGGCAAGAAATCTGGAAACTGCGGTGACGCGAAGGCAACTAGGCGAACGAAACAGTCTCTTTGGAACAACGCAGTTTTTGTTGTTGAGTTTCGGTATATGTGTAGTGCTCGGGGTATGGTATCTGGCACTTCGATCGAAAAACAAGTGATGTAGTGATGACAGTGCTATCCTTGGTTGTTGCGTTGATGAGATATGGAGCTTACCACCTTGAATAGGTACAATCAACTGGCATATTGTTGGGGGCTGTTGGTTTATTTCGCAACTACCGCCGGAGCGAATGACGTTGTCGCTCCAAGTATTGACTTCGTCACCTCCAAGATGTTTGAGTGGCAGTATTCGATTCGAAACTTGGAAATTGAGTTCGCCCATGTTGAATACTTGCAACAGAAGGCCACTGACAGAAGCTCTGTAGACTGGGATCGAACAATACTAGTATCGTACCGAATTGATCAGCACCGGATTGAATTATGGAGGCAAACCAACTCGGTCCGTAGGCGTGTTTATTTTGCGGACGCACCAATTGTCACTGGGAGCGATTTTGGCGTAAGAAAGTTTTGGCCAGGTTCAAGAAATTATTTGGAGGATCTCTCTCGCCCGCCTACGAGATGGATTGAGGACAAAAGTTGGGCATGCGAATGGGGCGACAATCTTGGACTCTGGTTTCCAAAGTCTCTAATTCAACCGGCAAGTGCCCTGTATATTCCTGAGGCCTTTGGAAATTATCCATACAGAATTTTGCCGGAAAAACAGCAAATGGCGGACCGAGACTGCTGGGTAGTCGTATTAGAAGGGATTGACAAAGTTTGGCTTGATCCGAATCTTGATTTCGTTCCAGTTTTTCGGGAATGGTCGCCGAGTAACGAAGAAAACGCATCACTTTCGTTTGAGTTATACGATTTTCGAAAAGTCGGTACATGTTTTGTACCGTTTGGATCAAGGTGCAGCACTTACATTCGATTGCCTGACAATTCCAAGATAAATACACTTGTATCATGCTGTCTTGTAAATCGAATTACAATGAATCCCGTTTTTGAAAGTAACAGCTATCAACCCGGCAGCATAGTTACGAGAGTTCGGCTAAATGACCAGCGAGAAAGGGTCGCTATCCAAGGTGGGGAGGAGTTTCTAATTTCTACTGCAATGAATTGTAGAAAACACGTCTCTAAAGATTTGCCCAATACGAACTATCCTCAACGGCACAATTTTATCGTCCCGATGAATTTATTCGCGGTCTTCGTCAGTTTGTTTTGGCCAGTAGCAAGGATTGTTTTCAACATTTTTCCGAGGTGTTTTCGATCGTTTGTTTTTCGAATTGGAGATTAGCTAGTCCGACCGTTTTAGCCCAAGAAAATGTGCACACATATGGGGAATGGATCAAGATCCGGTTATCCTCAACTCATTAGAATCTCGGCGTTCAGTTTAATGGTCGCTTTGCACGCCGTATTACTTTGTTGTCCATCGGTCATCAATAGTGCAACAACGGATGAAGTAGTGCACCTTTCATCCGGCATCAGTCATTGGCATCTAGGGCGATATGAGCTTGGTGCCGTTAATCCTCCGTTGGTTCGGATCGTTGGCGCGTTTCCAGTCTTGTCTCTGAAGCCGAAAGTAGATTGGTCGACGGCGAACGAAGATCCCACGGTTCGATCAGATCTGTCAGTCTCGCGAAAATTTATGGAGGACAATGCTGCGCGTCTCACGACTTACTTTTCGTTGGCCCGGATCGCCTGCATTCCGTTTTCGATCCTTGGGATGTGGGTTTGCTACGCATGGGCGAAAGCTATTTACGGCGATCGGGCCGGTTTGTTCGCGGCGTTTCTTTGGTGCTTTTCTCCGATGGTGCTCGGGCATGGGAGTCTGATCACTGCAGACGTCGGAGCTGCGTCTTTAGGTGCAGCCGCAATGTTTCGCTTCCGAACCTGGCTAGTTGCCAGCTCGTTTTTGAATGCGATTCTTCTCGGAATCGTTACTGGATTTGCCTTGCTCACCAAGTTTATTTTCGTACCAGTATTTCCGTTGATAGCGCTGCTTGTACTGCCACTATGGCGTGGAAGCGATTTGTGGCCATTTCGTTGTATTCGACGTGATTTCGCACACCTGACTTGTGCCGTCGTCGTAAGCCTGATGGTCGTCAACACTCTTTATGATTTTGAAGGTACATTCACGCCACTGGGTGCAATTAAGTTTTCGAACAAATTGCTTCGTTGCAATCCCGATGACTATTCCAATGAAACTGCGCCGAATCGACTTAGCGGGACGCTTCTTGGGATGTTGCCTGTGCCGCTGCCGATTCTCTACGTACAAGGAATAGATATGGTTGGAAATGACTTAGCACCCAACACGATGACGGCACGATCCTACATGATGGGACGATGGAAGGATGGCGGTTGGTGGTACTACTACATTTTCGGGGTACTTGTCAAGGAACCGCTGTCTATCCTTGTTTTGGGAGTCATTGCAACAATCGCCCATTTTCGATCAGTGTTGCCCTACCCGATTCCATCGAAAGCTCAGTTGCCCTTTCGGGAACTGGCGATACTTGCGGTACCTGCCGTGGTTATTTTCGTGTTCGTAAGTTCGCAAACTGGATTCAATCGTCATTTGCGATACGTTCTACCCGCCTATCCATTTGCATGCATTTTGATTTCCTCAGTAACTCAATTCCTAGATTACAAGAAACTGGTTGTGTTCGCGAGCCTGCTGATTGCAAGTACCACGTTTGCGTTTCCTCATTGGCTAGCTTATTACAACGAAGCTGCCGGCGGTCCAAAGAACGGATCGAATTGGCTGCTTGGGAGCAATACCGATTGGTCACAGGATTTGTTGCGACTGAAACGTTGGATGAACGAACATCCGGAAGCGGCTCCAATGAAGACGATGCTCAATTGCTCTCGTTACTCACCAACCGCAATCGGGATACATACCGACCCTCCGCCTCCCTTTGTTGCGTGTAAAAAAAATATTGTCGATGCCAATGGAGATCGCGGTCCACAGCCTGGATGGTTTGCAGTTAGCCAACGCATCCTTAAGGAGTCAATTCATTCGAACGTCACCGGATACCAATACTTCGAACGATTCAAGCCGGTCGATTACGCGGGATACTCGATTCTGATCTATCACATCAGCCCTGAAGAAGCAGACACAGTTAGACGGAGCCTGGAATTGGAGGAGACGAAATCAGAATTTCTTTGGTCGAGCCGTGAATGAAACACTCGCTCCTAGCAATGCCAGTCCGATCAAGATCCAACGCGCAACGGACTGATCGTACGATACCGACGGGCCGTTCAACCAATAGAGAAACGGACTTGCAATTAAAATACTCCAACTGCCGATCTTGAGGGACTCCCAAAACGGGAAAGCCGGCAAGTCTTGTTGTGGATGGGCGTTTGAGTCTGTTTCGTTATCTGTTTGCATGATGTATGCTCCGCAAACGCTCTCGGATAGAATCGAATAGGGCATCGATCACAACATGGGCCGCAAACCGTGGGCTAGCGCCCTTCGGCTAATCAGCCGCAACGCGCTAGCGTCCGGTTCAGCCCGACTTATGATCGA
>JAYTVL010000653.1:0-10087 GCA_043744075.1 Pirellula sp.
CCACTCTCTAAACTTCCCAAATAACATCACCATCTGCTGTGCGCCGCGTGGCTCCAATTAACTGAGCCCGCCCGGGTCAATTTAGGTGAGCGTCATAGCGCCAGGCCGCGTTCTAAATCATTTCCGCGATCGAAAGGTCGCGGCCTCATTGAAGCTCGGGATAGCGGACCTGAACCGATTCGTTCATGTTGGTGATCAAGGCGGCTCGTCCCTCAGGCGTTAACTCGATCCCGCCCGGAACCGATCGAAAGAAATCGGCTTTGACACGCCTGCCAGTAAAGAAAAGTACTGCGGACCGCTCTCCGATTATCCGAAAGGGCTCTATCATGTCGAAGACCAACGAACGCTTGTTGTAGTTATCCGTGTGCAGCAATCCGATATACGGGTCAAGTCCCGCAAGAATGCAAGAACGTTCCACCAGTGAGTAAAGAACTCCATACGAATAGTTCAGCATTGCATTGAACGCATCAGTAGCGGGCTGCCGACTACGTCCATTAAAGCGATACTCGCTAGGCATCAGTTTCGACAAGCACTCGAAATAGACTCTGCCAGCAACGCCCTCCATGCCCATAATCGTTCCACGTTGCTCTTCGAGTATTCCGGTGATGGACTGCAACTTGGAGTGCATCTCCTCAATCGAAGCTTTGGCATCCAGCACGATCCGTTCGTCGTTCGGGCGACGCGTCGCAAGCTGTTTTAAAAAGGCAGATTGATTGTCGAGCTTCTTTTGTACCCAACCCAATGCGAACGCAAGCCCAACGCTGGTATCGGAAGCAATCAACTGCTCGCGGCGAATCGTGACCGTGCTTCCCATTCGCGACTGCCAGAGTCTTGAGAACGGCGTCCCCGATTTATCCAAAAAACAAATATCGATGTTATTCTGTGTTGCAAGCTCGATCGCGCCCGAAGTTAAATGAATAGAACTTGCGACAACTACGCTCTGGATCTTACTCGCAGCAATCTCAACCGAAGCAGCACGATTCGGAATGCGGACGACAAAGCGTTCTGCTTTACGCTTCAGGCTCGTTCCATGCGTGTTGAGTACCAATTGCATCGCGATAGGAGTGATTGCCTTTGAAATGAGTTTCAACCAAGATATCCTCATTGTGAGAGAAATCATTGAATTGCACAAACCCAGTTTCATGCCATCAAACAATAGGTTGGTCAACAGCAGGCGGAACAGCCGACATGATCGTTTCTGGGAATTCAAATGAGAGCGTAGTAGCAACGAAGCTGGTGAACAACGATGAGACTGAATCATCTGCGGAATCAGTGATAGAAACTCCCAACAAACTACCTCACCTCGGACGCCGAGCCGAGTAAAACGTTAGTCACGTGGGTTGGAGGGTGTTCATGAAGCTGCTCGCAATATCAGCACGCTTCCGTTTCCGTTAGAAACCCCAAGCGAACGGATCTTGCAGGTCGATGATGACTTTCACGTCGGCGTTGATGAACGCTCGGCCAGTAATGTACGGTGTTACATGTCCTCGCTGGCGGTCAAGCCATCGATAGCTCCCTCGAAAAACACTTCCGATGATGCTTTCTTGGACCCACTCTTCGCCTTCTGCAAGTTTTCCATCTGCAGCCAAGCATGCTAATTTAGCACTGGTGCCGGTTCCGCACGGAGAACGGTCGTACATCCCTCCTGGGCACAAAACAAAGCTCCTAGAATTGCTGGAATCCGTTTTTGCTGGGCCAAAAATTTCAACATGATCTACTTCTGGAAAATGTTGCCTGCATGACTTCAGAATTCGACTTGAGAGTTCGAGCAATTCGGAAACAGGACGGTCAAGGTCGACGCTATTGAGTGCCGGAACCAAACAAAACCAATTCCCGGCATATGCAATGTCCGCTTGGATTATCCCAACGCCATCGACCGCCAGTTCGAACCCCGCATGCGAACGATAGCTTGGAACATTTTCGATCGTCACACTTGAGTCCGAGTGCAACGTCGCGCTAACGATGCCGGCAACTGTTTCGAAACGGTGCAAACCAAACGTCAATTTTTCAAGATAGACTAACGTAGAGACCACCCCAATCGTTCCATGGCCGCACATGCCAAGGTATCCGACATTGTTAAAGAAGATAACACCACAATGGTTTTCCGGATCGCGAGCTTTTGTTAGATACGCGCCAACCATTACCTCTGACCCGCGAGGTTCATTGACGATGGATCTCCGATACCCATCATGGTTTTTTTGCATATCTGCAAGCTGCTCAGCAATGGTATCGCCATCAAGTCGAGGACCTCCATCGACAATCGTCCTTGTCGGTTCACCACCAGTATGCGAGTCTATTACGCGAAAAGATTGCATGTTGGACCAAGAATGCGAGATGGAAACGGGTGCATTTTGCAAGATTGTAAAGAAATGTGGATATTTCGCACTAGTGCGGTGAAATGCCCCCGAGTTTTACTCGGGGGATAGTTACCATGCCTCTAGAAATAGATGGTCATAACCCCGTTTCAGGTTAACCGGAATTTGTTAATCTATGGCTCAAAGCCATTGCTTTTCAGATTAACACCCAACACGGAGGAACCGATGGTCACGATCGTCATAACAACAGTTCTACTAGCTATTTCAAACGTCTTCATGTTGCTGGCATGGTACGGACACCTCAAGGAGTTGAGCGACAAGCCTTGGTACGTCGCAGCGCTGATCAGTTGGGGTATTGCTCTTTTTGAATACCTAATTCAAGTCCCTGCAAATCGAATAGGGCATACGCAGCTTTCTCTCGCTCAGCTCAAGATTATGCAAGAGGTCATAACTATATGTGACTTTGTGCCGTTTGTAATCGTATACATGAAAGAACGATTGCGATTGGACTTTCTTTGGGCGGGCTTGTGTATGTGTGGTGCGGTCTACTTTGTGTTTCGAGGCGGGATAGGTGTTACGCCTAGTAAGAGCAGCAGCCAAGTTTATTTCCATGCTTCCGAACGATAGACTTTCTCCGGAAACGACCTCCGAGCGAGAGGGATTTGTGCACCCTTATTCCATTCAAGGTGGAGTGAGCGAAGTAAAAGTCCAGTTTATTCTGCGAGATTTCGAGACCGAAAAACTGACCGAGTATGCGCAGCTGTTGCAAAAGACGGGAGACGCGCTAGAAATGCTTATCCCCGGAATAGAGGTACATGTCGAAACGTGCGTGCAATATCGAAATATGGCTGCGGCAATACGAAAATCCCCAAGAGCAATCGAGTTGGCCGAACGCGCTTATCTCGATTTGGGGTTTTCGTCGCAGCGAGACTCGATCCGAGGCGGAACGGACGGCGCTTTGATGAGCGAATTGGGACTGCCAACTCCGAACCTGTCCATTGGGCAATATAACATCCACTCCGTACGCGAGTTTGCATCTCTTGACAACATGACCCAGGCGGCCCAGCACATTGTCCGATTAATGGAGCTGTGGAGTGAAGCTCAAACGGATTTACCTTTGTGAATAATCCTCTGGTTCAGCTCCCAGTCTTCTTAATTGCTCAGTGAGTTTTTCGACGCGTTGTGTCGCCGCATCTGCGCGATGCATCTCAGCATCTGCGCGTTTCAGTTCGTGTTCAGCCCGTTCTGCCCCTGTGGCCATGAGATTGCCAGCTAAATCTGTCCAACGTAGCCATAGATCCGAATGTCCTTCGAAGCTACCATTCCAGAGCGTGATGCCGAGTCCGATCGTTGGCATTAAATGTGTTGAGCCTTGGATCTGCTCGTACTTTCTGGTTCGCAATTCGTAATATCTCAATCTTTCGCTTCGCAACCATTGTTCCGGGTCGTAGATAATATAGTACGGAATGCCTATTTGAGCATAACCGGATAACTTGTCCGTATCTTCGTCTCCCTCCCGGTTGGAAACAACTTCGATGACAACATCGGGTGATTTGCCGTACTCCCAAACAAAGAAGGACCGATTGGTTTTGGGAAATAGATTCTCCGGAGCTTGCGAGTTCAAGCTCAATAATACGTCCGGAACGTAGGGTGGGATTCGGACTGAGTAGAACAAGCCAACGTTAGCTAAAGCTAAGAACGGAGTATCGATCTTCCAGCTTGTGTAAAGTGGCTCCGTCAAGAGTCGCTGTTGCTTCTCGGAAAAGATGTTGTCCACGGGCTTGCCATCCTCCGTAACCAAATGCTCAACCGAAGGCCGCTGATCAAGGGGCAATGAACCGGGCTCGCTTGCCAACATTACTTGATTCGTTCGAGTATCTGCTGCCATGTGTCAAACTTCGGAATTCAAGAAGGAAAATATGCATGACCATTCTACGATATGCGCGGTGGAAATGCGAATTGATTCGGCCATTTCGAGGATTGCTGTCAATAGAGGTTGGCAACACATGCAGTATCCTGCAAAATGCGATAGAAGTCTCGACAGGTAGTTCTGTTTCCCCCTATTTTTGCTGTAAACGGCTCAAAAGAACGGATATCGAATGGCTAAAAGGTCCGCCAAGAATCAGCCGATGCTGGTCGGATTTGATTCCATGTTTTTGGACGAAACGCCATCGGTCGAAGCGATTTCAGTAGCCGAATCAGTCCCCAAGAGAAATTCGGTCGCATCGAATGTTCCAAAGAGTGGCCTTTCTAGCGAACCGATGCGAACAAAGCCTCCGTTTCCAACCGAAGGGGATTTGGTAATCCTGGTCGATTCCCATTCGTTGATCTACCAAGTTTTCCATGCGTTGCCAGCGATGACAAGCCCACAAGGGGTCGAAGTGGGGGCCGCCCATGGCTTTCTGCGAGACATCGCAAATCTACTCGAACAATGGAAACCGGATTTTCTCGTCTGCACTTTTGATGTCTCGGACAAAACGTTTCGAAACGAACTATACGACCAATACAAAGCCAACCGCGAGTCGATGCCGGACGCATTGCGAGAGCAAATACCACTTATCCATCGATGCCTCGATACACTTGGCATTCCCAAAATCTTCGCTCCCGGATTCGAGGCGGATGACATCATGGCTACCTTGTCGTATCAAGCCGAACAGCAGGGCGCACGAGTCCTCTTGGTCACCAGCGACAAAGACTGCCGGCAATTGATTTCCGATCGCGTTCAGATGCTCAATGTACGTAAGAATGAAGTGTTTGGGGAACCAGAACTAAGAACCAAATGGGGAATCCGTCCAGATCAAGTTGTCGACTTCCAATCACTCGTCGGCGACTCATCGGACAATGTCCCAGGTGTTCCGAACATCGGGCCTAAGGCTGCTCAGCAGTTGCTCGAACAGTTCAATACGCTGGACGAGGTGTTCGAAAACATCGAACAAGTAGCCGGCGAGAAACGCAAGGAAAACCTAAAAAACAATCGCGACCTTGCCTTTTTAAGCCGAGATTTAGTTCGATTAAGCCGAGAATGCCCAATCGATTTACCGTGGTCCCAAATGCGGCCAAGTACCTTTGATCGCAATCAAGCGATGGATTTGTTTCGTGAACTCGGGTTCAGGAAACTCTCTGATGCGTTTGTGTCTCTGCTTGGCACAATTGAACCGGCGGAAGTGTTTAAGCTTCCTACCAACGGCTATCGATTGATTGATCAACCAGAAGATCTCCAACAACTTATTGATGAGTTAGCCAACATCGAAACAATCGCGATCGATACCGAGACGACATCGACTCGTCCTCGCGATGCTGAATTAGTTGGAATCAGTCTGTCTTGGGCCGAGGGGCAAGCGGCATATATTCCCGTTCGCGGGCCTGAGGGGGCAACAGTATTGGAGCTCGACTTAGTTCGACGCTTGTTGGCTCCGTTGCTTGCAAGCCAGAGCAAAATATTTGTGGGACAGAACATCAAGTACGATGCCATTGTATTGCGATCACATGATATGCCCGTTGCAGTCATCGGATTTGACACGATGGTGGCAGACTATTTGTTGGACGCAGGCGGACGCAATCATGATCTCGATGATATTGCAAAACGCTGGCTAGGCCAGACCAAGATTACGACCGAGTCTTTGATCGGTTCTGGCAAAACTCAAATGACGATGGACCAAGTCCCTGTGACTGACATTGCCACCTATGCCTGTGAAGATGTCGATGTACCCTTCCGTCTAGTCGCGTCCATGAAGCAGCGACTTTGTGATGAAGGGCTGATCGATGTTATGCAACGTCTCGAGATCCCACTCATAGGAGTCTTGGCAGACCTGGAATTTGAGGGGATTCGAATTGATAGCTCGAGGCTCGAACAGCTGGGTAGCGAGTTTCAATTGAAAGCCGACGCACTTCGTTCTCACATCATGGAATTAGCTGGAGAGGAATTCAATCCCGATAGCCCCAAACAATTAGCCTACATACTATTCGAAAAGTTCAGATTGAGAGTGGTCAAGAAGACCAAGACGGGACCGAGCACTGATGCTGAAGTGCTCGAGGAACTGGCCTCGGAGCATCCGCTTCCAGCCAAAATCGTCGAGTATCGTCAGTTGACCAAACTGATTAATACGTACGTCGAATCATTGCCTCGTTTGATCAGCCCTAGTACGAATCGACTGCATACTTCGTTTAGGCAAGACATTGCCGCGACCGGTCGGCTTAGCAGCGTGGAGCCAAATCTTCAAAACATCCCCGTACGGACGCCTGAGGGGCGATCGATAAGATCAGCCTTTTTGCCCAGGGAGGCTGGTTGGTCGCTATTGACCGCCGATTATTCGCAGATTGAATTGCGAGTCCTCGCGCACTGTTGCGGCGACGTTTCATTGAGTCAGGCGTTTCACGATGACCTAGACATCCATACAAGTGTGGCGGCACAAGTGAACGGAGTTGATCCCAGTGAAGTGAATAGCGAAATGCGTCGCAACGCTAAGGCAGTTAGTTTCGGCATCATCTACGGTCAAAGTCCATTCGGTCTCGCCAAGGCACTCGGGATCTCCAGAACCGACGCAAGTACCTTTATCGACGCATACTTTGCGAAATATCCAGGCGTTAAGGATTTTATAGCCACTACGTTGATGGACTGCCGAAAAAACGGCTATGTCTCTACGATGTCAGGCCGCAAGCGATTCCTGCGAGGCATTCGAGACTACACATCACTGCCAGATCAAAAAAAGAAGCAGTTGTTGGAACCTGAACGCATGGCCATCAATACCGTCATACAAGGCTCCGCAGCCGACATGATCAAGTTGGCCATGATCGCATTGCAAAAGGAAATGAAGTCGCTGGATTGGCCAGCCCGCATGCTGTTGCAGATACATGACGAGTTGATCTTTGAGGTGCGCGACGACTACGTGAATCAGCTTGCGACAATTGTACGCGAAGTCATGACGACCGTGATGCCTTTGAGCGTGCCACTCAAGGTCGATGTCAAACAGGGCGGCAGTTGGGCAGCGTGCGAGTTGCTATGACGAATGTGCTACAGGTCAAATCGCCAATCGTCGTAGGCGTAGTCGGTGGGATTGCGAGTGGTAAAAGTCAGGTGACTCGAATGTTGGGCGAGTTGAATGGCACTGTCATATCGGCTGACGAAATTGCACATCGAGTTTTGCAGGAACCCGATGTGATCGATTCTTTGTTGCAGATATTCGGCGACAGCATCTTGACCGAGAGAAAAATCGACCGCAAGAAGCTAGCTTCAATGGTCTTTGGCGATTCGGAAGTTTGCATAACGATGCGAAAGAAACTGGAAGCAATTGTTCATCCTCGCATACGTCAGCTTGCAAAGTCGGATTTAGAAACACTCAAGCTGGACCCAAATACACGCATGATTATCTTGGATGCACCGCTTCTGATCGAGGGAGGGTGGCTACCGTACTGTGATAGGATTATCTATATCGATTCACCGGACAACGTACGAAAAAAGCGGGCGATGGAGCGGGGCTGGAGCGCGCAGGAATGGCAAGATCGAGAATCTGCACAAATGGGCCTCTCTGAAAAGAAGAAGTATGCAACTGACGTTCTGTTGAACATCGGAACGATCGAGGAGCTCACCCAACTAGTGCTAGAGTTTGGACGCAGTTTGCAATGCTCGCCATAGCATTTCGCATGCAGGCTACTCCAAATCCTATTTTCTGTGCATAATTGCCTTCCATGATTCAGCAACAAGATTCAGTGGAACACGCCAGCCAACCGGCTATCGTTTGCAGAGATTTGAAAAAGTCTTATTCGGGCAAAACTGTCGTCGAAGCTGTTCGCGGTTTGAACCTCCAGGTCAATCGCGGCGAGTGCTTTGGATTATTGGGGCCCAACGGGGCAGGCAAGACGACGACGATTGAGATTCTCGAAGGTCTATTGCAAGCCACTTCGGGTGATGTTGAAGTGCTCGGGCGGAGTTGGACGAATAATGGCGAAGCGATCCGACAGCGCATCGGAGTCTCGCTTCAAGAGACGCAACTCTCCGAGAAATTAACGGTTCGTGAAACGTTGTCGCTGTTTCGAAGTTTCTATCGAAATGGAATTCCACTCGAAGCGGCCATGAAAAGCGTATCGCTCGACGAGAAACGCGATGCACGGGTTTCGCAACTTTCCGGTGGCCAAAAGCAGCGACTGGCGGTAGCCACGGCCCTTGTAGGTGATCCCGAGTTGCTTTTTCTCGACGAACCGACGACTGGACTTGATCCTGCATCGCGGCGACAACTCTGGGAAATTCTTCGAACCCTTCGCCAAGACGGAAAGACGATTCTGTTGACGACCCACTACATGGATGAAGCCGAAAGGCTGTGCGATCGAGTTGGCATAGTCGATCAAGGTCAAATGATTGCACTTGGAACACCACGAGAGTTGATCGCAAGCGTTGGCGGTGATCACGTTGTTGAATTTTCCGTTCAAGCGGAACAGCATTCGCTAGTCGAGGCAAGTCAACTTCATTCACTGGTCGACGTTACCAGCGTCCGCGATGACGAGAAGCACTGGACGCTGAATTCGAGAATGGCTCATCATACGATCCCGACTTTACTGGCCTATTTGGAATCCCGCAATATTGCTTTGGCGGGCCTGACAACCCGGCAAGCAAGCCTAGAAGATGTTTTTGTGAAGTTGACAGGACGCAACTTGCAAGAGGAGCAATCAACATGAGACAACCGCCTCTTGAGTCATCCCCAACGAAGCATCCAGTTTATCATTTGACAAAAACGCGTATCTTGGAGTTCCTGCGACAGCCGGATGCTGTTTTTTGGAGTTATTTCTTCCCTGTACTTATGGTCCTTGCATTAGGACTGGCTTTTAACAGCCGACAAGAACCAACCGTCATTGTAGACGTAGTCGACAAGCAACTCTATTCATCGATACAGCAAGCGTTGAAGCAGCATCCGCGGTTCAAACTCGACAATACATCGAGTGTTGACGCGAAGATCCGATTGCGGACTGGACGTACAGATTTGCTGATCGAACGACCAACAGATGGGTCGGGCTACATCTATGTTTATGACCCGCTTCGCCCCGAGAGTGCCGCGGCGCGATCTTTGATTGACGATTGTTTGCAAAGGTCAGCCGGTCGCAATGATAAGGTGGAGGTGCGTGATCAGATGGTAAGTGATCCCGGGAGTCGATACGTCGATTTTCTCGTTCCGGGAATACTAGGGATGAATATCATGGGCGGGGGGCTATGGGGTGTCGGATTCGCGATCGTACAAATGCGCATTCGCAAAGTCCTCAAACGGCTGGTAGCAACGCCAATGAAGAAGAGTCATTTTTTATGCTCGGTGCTTATGAGCCGTTTGGTTTTTCTTATTCCTGGTGTCGTTATCATTCTAGGCTTTGCTTGGCTAGCCTTTGGCGTTACGGTACGAGGGAGTTTAATCTCAGCCCTTGTTGTAATTCTGCTAGGGTCGCTAACTTTTTCCGGAATTGGATTGCTGGTGGCATGTCGCGCGAACTCGGTCGAAATGGTATCGGGGCTCATGAACCTAGTAATGTTGCCGATGTGGTTGTTTTCTGGCATCTTCTTTTCAACTGATCGATTTCCCATGGCAATGCAACCGGTCGTACAAGTGTTGCCGTTGACACCACTCATTGCCGCCTTGCGAGCGATTACTTTGGAAGGCTCGGGCCTGTTTGAGCCGGCTCAGT
The DNA here is from genome assembly GCA_043744075.1 of Pirellula sp. GTDB lineage: Bacteria > Planctomycetota > Planctomycetia > Pirellulales > Pirellulaceae > JBKCUI01. The sequence continues at coordinate 9,978 of JAYTVL010000653.1, forward strand.
TAATGCGATTAGCAATCCTGTCTACATGGTCTATCGTTAGCTTTGCCGTTGCCTTAAAGCTATTTCGTTGGACATGAGTGGGATAGGCTTCCAGCCTGTCAAGCTGAAAA
>JAYTVL010000654.1:0-2978 GCA_043744075.1 Pirellula sp.
CCAATCGATGATGACAGTCCATATCGATTGACATACGAGGGAGATCTAGTTCAACCTCGTTTTGAAGATCCAGGTGGGCACGCTGAAGGCATCAAGGCACCAGGAGGTACAGTTGTTCGTTTGGAATTGGCAAATAAAAAAGTACAAATCGTTGCGGGAGGATTGCGCAATGCGTACGATCTTGCTTTCCATCCAAATGGCGCGTTGTACGTTCACGACAGCGATATGGAAGCGGATATTGGTGCGATTTGGCATCGAGCGACTGGGTTGTTTCGAATTGTCGAGGGAGGCGAGTACGGCTGGCGTAGCGGCTGGGCGAACTGGCCAGAATACTATTTAGATCGCCTTCCAGCTCTAGCCACTTCGGGACGTGGCTCTCCAACTGGAATGACGTTTTATTCGCATTTTAAGTATCCGGCAAAGTACCATCGGGCGTTGTTCATGGCAGATTGGTCAGAGGGACGGATTCTGTCGATAAACGTGGAGTCGACAGACAAATCCAAGGGCCATATCGAAGAATTCGTTTCGGGAACCCCCATGAACATTACGGATTTGGAGGTCGGCCCTGACGGTTGGCTCTATTTCAGTACAGGTGGCCGTGGAACCGATGGCGGCATCTACCGAGTCCGATGGAACGGCGAAATCCCCGCACAAGTTTCGAACTTGGGAAGCGGGATCACCAAAGCCATCCGACAACCGCAAATCTACTCTGCGTATGGTCGTCAAGCAGCAGCCGTTTTAAAGAAAGAACTTGGAACTGAATGGGCAGAACAAATTGCAGGCGTTGCATACAGTAGCGAAAACCCGGCACGCTACCGAATGCAGGCCCTAGACCTGATGCAGTTGCTTGGCCCAGTCCCGACGACAGAAATGCTAGTCGAATTGAGCAATAGCACTAGCGAACAAGTGCAAATCAAGTGCGCTCGTATGCTCGGTCTGCATGGTGACGATAGCGAAGCGCAGAATCAACTTCGGAAATTGTTGCGAGATGAAAACGAAGCGGTTCGCATCACAGCTTGCGAGTCAATCCTTCGTCTTGGAATAAAATGCGAACCGTCCGAATTGAAAGCATTGCTGCAAGCCAATTCGCGAGAAGAGCGATTCGCAGCACGCCAGGCATTGTCAATCGTGGAAAACGAACAATGGCGAGACAAATTCTTGAGCGACTCCTCTTGTCGTTTGGTGATCAATGCAGGATTGACGCTGATTATCAATGATCCGAACCGTGCTAACGCAAGGCTTGTCATCGACAACCTAATGCGTTTGGCGCAGGGTTTCGTTAGCGACGCCGACTTCGTCGATCTACTCCGCGTTTTGGAAATCGCCCTTCATCTTAATGCCGTTGAGCCCGCGAGCATCCCAGCCCTAAAAGCGTTGGTCGATAAAGAATTCCCAGCGGGAAACTCAGCGATCAACTGCGAGCTTGTGCGACTAGCAACCTATATGCAGTGTGATATCATTCCGCAAGCGATTAAGTTCTTGCAGTCGGACGTTGCAATGCCCGAACGAATGCTGATCTCGATGCATCTGCCTCTAATTCCACATGCCTGGACGTCTTTTGAGCGAATGACGGTTTTGCAGTTTCTCGAGACTGCCCAGAAAGCCAAGAGTGGTAGCTCCTATCAATTGTACGTCATGAAAACGTCACAAGCGTTAGCCAATTTCCTTACAGAGTCCGAAGCCGTCCGCATCTTGGAATTGGGCGAACAATATCCGAATGCAGCCTTGACCGCCCTGTTCAAAGTACCAGAACAATTAACGGATGAGCAGATTCAAACTTTGGTTCAGCTTGACAATGCGATCGATAAAGGTGGATTAGAAGAGGATGTCTTCAAACGACTTAAGACAGGCATCACAGCCGTTCTTTCAAATCAACACGATGATACAGCGATTGAACATTTGCGAGAGCGTTGGCGAAAAAGTCCTGACCGCCGAGCTACCATTGCGTTGGCATTGGCGCAGCGGCCTGACGAGCGCAATTGGGACTACTTGGTTCGGTCCATTTCATTGCTAGACTCTTTTGCCGTTTCCGATGTGTGTGATTGCTTACGCAAGATCGACGTTGCCACGGAAGATCCGGAGGCGCTGCGCCAAACTATTCTTCAAGGCTGCAAGCTCTTTGAGGCTGGGCAAGATCCGAAGCCAACAATACAACTCATGGAATACTGGACAGGCGAAAGCCTAAACAAGCCTGCGGACAAGAAACTGTCTCCCATGCTGCCGTGGCAGAAATGGTATGAAATACGATTCCCTGATTTGCCACCTGCCGTGTTGGCTACTGCGACGGAACAACCCAGATGGTCGCTCGGTTTTCTCGAACAATTCTTGTCGGGTGACCAAGGAAAGTTTGGCGAAAAGTCAAACGGCGCCCAAGTCTTTGCAAAGGCACAATGTAGTTCCTGCCACAAAATGGATTCGTTGGGCAATGGCTTCGGTCCCGATTTGACGAGCGTTACTAGACGATTCACTCGGGCAGAATTTTTGGAGTCCATGCTTTTCCCGTCGCATACGATCAGTGACCAGTACGCTTCGAAAAAAGTATTAACAACAAGCGGTCAAGCAATTACCGGCATCGTCATTCAGACGAAGCAAGGACTGACCGTACGAACTAGTGACAATAAGGAAATATTGATTGCTAAGGCCGACGTAGACGAAGTGCTACCAAGCAAGGTGTCGGCCATGCCTGCTGGGCTATTGGATACGTTGACCCCATCCGAGATTCGTGACTTGCTTTGCTTTATCGGTTATGTCCCGCAAGAGAACTTAGCTGAGGAGAAACCAATCACTGTACGTCGATAGTTAAGACACGGAATGGGATAATCCTGGGCTGTAATTGGTATTTCTGCAACTTGGTTTGTGCAGTTCTTGCTCCAAACATCAGGCAGTAGCATCGAGTCTTTTATGTTCCGAACAACAATAGAGTTAGGCAGTATCGCTAGCCCATCCGTTCGGGGCTTGCCCCCGACGGATGCGTTTTG
>JAYTVL010000655.1:0-10056 GCA_043744075.1 Pirellula sp.
CATGTTCGGAATCTCATACCAGTGTCCAACGGGATGCATACACTGTTGAGGTAAATTGTCGGTGTAGTCACTTGCTTCGCCTGCCGACTTGGCCCAGCCCAAAATTGCTGCTTGACCGCTCTCCCGAACTTTCTGCTGTTGCTCATCCAGCACTTGATGAGGCATCTCCTCCCAAAAGAATCTCAAATCCCGAGCCGTCGGAACGGTTCGCAAGCCAACCGACACTCCCCGCGACAAATAGACCGGTCCCGCGTATTCATAATTTGAAACGCTTGCCAAGTGCTTTTCGATTGGCTCGTGGGTCATATAGCCAGTTGTAAAAACATGAGGCACCGGACACCCGAACGCCTCGGAGGAATGTCGACTTTTCGCCAAGTGTACCTCTATAAAGCTTCGGTGCTTGCCAGCGAATTTGGTGAATGGATGCAATCCTTTGACAACACCTGCCCCCCCAGTCCAGCGAGATCCAACCCCTGCAGCTAACGAAACGACAGCGACTTGCCCCGCCTCAATGGCTTGTCGGCCAAGTTTGGAATCTTCAGCGGAACCAGCTCGCGTCGAGAGGACGTTTCGGAGATCGACAATGTCATCCAAAGAGACATCTTGGATCACCGATTGCGGTGGCAATCGATTCTCAGAGAGTCCGATTCGTCCCGAAAGCAAACCAGCTCGGATCTGTTCGTGTTGTTCGCGGTCAAAACCGTTTGCCTTTAGCAAATCTCGCAACTGCAACTGAGTGTCGGTACCGGCGAAGGCCTGTGGCAGAAGCCGATCAAGCAGCCATCGAGCCCGGCCGTCCCCTTCACGACATGAACGATTCAAACGCATCAGTTCGCGCTGTGACTGTTCGCTTAGTTCCTTGATATCTCTTCGAATCAGCTTCGGAGCTATGATCGCATAGTAGCCATCCGGCATTGTTGCATCATCGCCGTTTAGCATATTGCACCAGGACCCACGATCGTTGATTGCAAAATCGTAAACGACCGGGTCCATGGCAAAAGGCAGTTTCGTTTGCATCTCGCGTTTCGTCTTAATCAATGCTTCGAGCAACCACTGGCGTGCCTCCGTTTGAACTGACGGGTCAAAGAAGAAGCCCATGCCACCACCCGACATGCCTCCAAGCATAAGAAACCCCCAAAACCGATCACCCCATCGATCCTGAGACTGCTCGATCATTGCATCGGTAAATCGGTTTGTGCACCAGGGTATAATCGTTTGCAATGGGCCTCTAAAGTTTTGAGTTGTTAATTGTGCGACCCGACGAATGTCTCCTTGTTCCAATGCAGCAACAATCCATTCGAAAATGCGTTGAGCCTCGAGTCGTGCTTGCCATTCCTTATCTGCTCGCACCAAATACTTTTCCGTTACCATTTCAAGAATTGGGCCAACGTTTTGTGCCATTCCGCCGTAAACAAGCACGAGACTATTCTGTAACGCCATGCGCGACGCAGCGGAAATACGTTCGTCTTTCAAAATCGTGTAGTGCGGCAACAATCGGCCTCGGCTTATTCCATTCTCCGGATCATCGGGACCAGCCAGCATGCCTTCAATGAGTTTGATCCCTGGCCAAACACCACCGGAGTCCTGCCAACCGCCACCTGAGCCGCCAAGCCATTCGCCGAGGATTGCACGAGCTGTGATCAATCGCTGGTCGACCAACTCAAGCCCTCCCTCGAGCACAGAAACTTGGCCCGTTGCCCTCATTAGCACGGCGACAAGGCACCCTAGCAGATTGGTTGAAACAGCGAGACGTGATCCCTTTGGAATGTCGTTTACTTTGCTCACCAGCTCGAGTCCCAGCCCCTCTTTGCCTATGAGAGTTACAAGAAGCCTGGACATCTTTTGATGACAACCCTCCATCGCCGGCGGAACGACACCCGAAGCGATCAATGCAGATTTAAGCAATCCAAGGTAGTCCTTTGCAAAATCGAAAATATCGTCGATTTCAGTGATCTCGGTTTCAACTCCAAGGTCCGTACTGACGAGCCTGAAAACAGGCTGATCGATAACTCGCAGATACGCTTCGACCGGTGGCCGCGGACTTGCGTCGCGTCCGTATACTCCCAGATCGATCGAAGCATTGAGGACACGAGCACCCTCGGGATAATCCATTCCCAAAAAGAAAATGTCGCTCCACCCAGAATGCGAAAAATCCATCCGGACGCTCGTCTTTTCGCACAAAATGGGGTAGTCACCTGTCCTGGCGTCGCGTTGGTGCAACCTCTTGTTTAGTCGTAGAGGGTGTTCGCTAGGATGTCCAATACGAAACATCCATTGGTTGCCCCGCACGGCACGAACGCTTCGCCGCACTTGATCGGCAAGTGTTTGAATACCAAGTTGATGGTAGGCCCGCGAAAGGGCGCTCGCAATTACCAATGTTGGGCCTTGCGTGCTCTGAACGGTCAACAACTGATCGATCGCTTCCGGAAATCGCCGTTCGAGAATATTCTTGTAGGCTTCGAAGGGGAGAAGCCCAGCCTGCGACTCCGGGAAGGTTTTTGGCAAATAGTATCGATAAATTGCTGCTAGAAAAAAATGAGCTCGAACACGGTGGTAAAGGTTGCTCGCATTGCGACGAAAGGAGTCAAGCTCCGTCAATGCTTTGAGAAGGGATTCCGTATCAAGGCCAGAGCACAGAGACTCGAGCGTCCTATGCCGAATCGAGTCGTTCAAGGAAAGAATGGTTTCAGTCCAACTGTTTGCCTTCTCTTCTTTCGAATTCATAGAAGGCTCAAGAGGTCTTTTGAGACGCAAGCAGTTCGACCATATCGCTCAATACGCGATCTCGGTCAACGCCTGATAGAGACAGGGCTAGTTGAGTGTTTAGCAATCCGTACTTTACCCCGATGTTATATCGTTGCCCCTGGATTTCACAGGCCAAGAAACGCTCTCGATTCGCGAGTTCGTTGAGAGCTTCCGACAAGGAAACGGGCCTATTCTCGTTCGCGACAAGTCGTTCCAGTATTTCCAGCGTAGTTGAGGTCAATACATGCATTCCGAAGAAACACAGGTACATACCGCTTCGGAAGCCAGCGATGGTTAACTCTTGCTCTGCCGTTGTCGGAGTCGGTTTTTCAATAACTCGCTTTACTTCGTAGAGTCGCTCCGTCTGGGGCAAGCGAAGTCCGCCAATAGCGCCAAAATAAGGCAACATTGTTTCTCGAGTAGCTTGAACCCCGGAGACTGAGCAGCCTTCAACCGATGCGACTTCGATCAATTGCTTTACACAGCCCTTGTTCTGTGAGCTCAAATAGAGGTGATCGCCGACGAGATGCAGGAACGGAGCGTCTCCTAAAAAAGACCTAGCACACAAAATGGCTTGGCCGTATCCAGTCGGTTTTGCTTGTGTGACAAACGTCAATCGGTCTATGAAACCTGCCGCGGCGTGACGGTAGGCATCTTCGTTACCAGGGCTAATGACAATGGCAACCGATTCGATTCCAGCTTTAGCGATTTTTCCTAAAATCATTTCCAATGCGGTTTTTTCTACTCCGTCGCGGTCGACCAAACGTTGCAAAGGCAGGGCTGATTGACCCGGTCCTGCGGCGGTGATGAGAGCTTTGTTGATTTGCATAGAGTCGAGGCTGGAAACGGAAATTCGCCTTAGCGGTTTTGGCAGAGAAGCACGCGGCTAGTTTACCTGTACAGAATAGTTATCAAAAGCAGAATTGTATACTGCACAGTTTGCTTCTTTTGCCATTGCGCCCGCGATCTCCGATTATCGCTGCGATCGGTTAAACATGAGCTTCAAGCTGCGATTTGTTTAACCCGCGAAGCGGCTGGCGGGCAAAGGTACGTCTGGGTGTTTTCATCCAGACAGCCTGCAACTTTCGTCCTTTCGCCCGCGATCTACGCTATCGCTGCGATCGGGCTGACCGAGCAAACAGTACTTTCCAGAAATCAAGCCATTTGCACCCATTTGGCATCAGTTTACCTTAAAGATTCAGTATTGCGAAAGTGAATGTCGCATTGAACTCGCATTAAGAGATGAGTGTGCGTTCTCGGGCCGCGAATCGCAAATCGAATTAGTGTACAATGTTGTTCAATTGGCTATCCATCGATTGACACTTTTCCCTGACCTCGCCCATGAACCTACTCGCAACCAGAGCTAGTCTGCTTTTGCAGCTTCGGGATCACGGCAACAATACAGCGTGGGCTGAGTTTCTGTCGATCTACATGCCGCTCTTGCACTCTTACGCGATGAAAGCAGGATTGCAGGATTCGGACGCGGCGGACATCGCTCAGGAATCCATTCGCCAAGTGTTTGGAAGCATTGATCGATTCGATTATCAGCCGGATCGCGGATCGTTTCGCGGCTGGCTTCTTACGATCGCGCGCAATTTGATTCGCAAGCATGCGAACAAAACCGCCAAGCGGACTCTGGGGACCGGCGATAGCAATATGCTCGAGACGCTGCACCAGCAAGCTTCGCCCGAAACAATGGATCAATGGGAGACCGAGTATCGGATGCATTTGTTTCATGTTGCGTCCGAAAGGGTGAAGCAAGAGTTCCGGCAGAATACTTGGCAAGCGTTCTGGAGATCGGTCGTGGATGGGACTGAGATAGCTGTTCTAGTTGAGGAACTGAAAATGACGGCGGGTGCAATCTACATTGCTCGCTCCCGCGTAATCGCTCGTATTCGAGACGAGGTCGCTCGACTTGACGTGGACGAAAAAACCGTGAGGGGTCTTTAGAATGCCGAACAGCAACGAACCTTACTCAAATGGAGGCGAAAGCCAGGAAGCTCTTAATAGCTTGTTGGTTGGTTCGCTAGATGAGGTTGCTACCAACCACTTGGCGGAGAATCTTGAATCCGATGAAGGTTTGAGAGTGCGATTGGAAGAACTGTCTGGTCTGACCACGTGGTCCTACGAGATGAAACAACTGGGAAACGTCTCCAAGCCGCCATCTGCAGCACTGACGAGAGCGATTCAAGCGTTGCTAATGGACGGCGCGAAATTGATTAATCAGGCGGTTGCTCTCATCGATGTCGAAATAGACTCGGACAACATTGTCCTTATACGTCCGCTGGGAAGTGGAGCGATGGGTGTCGTCTACGAAGGATACGACAAACATCTTGGCCGACCGGTTGCGGTCAAATTGTTATCGTCCCATTGGAAGGACAATCCAGCGGCCAAAGAGCGCTTACTGCGTGAGGCTCAAGCCGCCGCGCAATTGCAGCACGAGAACGTGGTGGCAATCCACTCGATTCATCCCATTGGCGATCGTCCCTACATTGTGCAACAATTCGTCGCGGGCGAATCCTTGCAGAAGAGAGTCAACAGATTAGGACGTTTGCCGCTTGAAGAGGTCCAATCTCTGGCCGTGCAATTGGCCAAGGGACTAGCTGCAGCGCATCGATGTGGCTTGGTCCATCGCGACCTGAAACCGGATAACATTTTGATCGAGAACGAAACTGGTATCGTTCGCATCGCCGACTTTGGATTGGTCAAACGTCAAGGATCGGAGCAAATGACACAGGAAGGAGTCATTGCAGGAACGCCCGCCTACATGTCCCCAGAGCAGACGCGCGGTGAGACACTGGACGCTCGAAGCGATTTGTTCAGTTTGGGATTGGTACTCTACCGTGCAGCCAGTGGCAAGCAACCATTTGAAGGCGATGACCCGTACGTCTTGATGGATCAGATTCGAACAGGCATACCCATCTCGCTAAAACTACTCACCCCAGAATTACCGGCAACATGGGTCGCTGCGGTCGAGAAACTGATGGCCAAGGAACGAGACGATCGATTCGCTTCAGCGAGCCAATTTCTCGATGTGGTCCAGCCAAAAACGGTCCACAGTGTCGAATCGCCGGGAACGACAATTCGTCCAAGGCAACTCAGTCACAAGATAATTTTCGCAGGTGTGATCGCGGCTTTAAGTTTTGGCCTCGGAGCATTTGCCCTTTGGAATCCCAACAGTCTGCCGCTTTCTTCAAGGTCAACGATTCCATCGATCGTCAAGGAATCGAAGCGTGAGCTTGTAGAACCGGTTTCGTTCCGAATGTCGGACGATTCTCGCCGATTCCTCAAACTTGAAGAAGCCGTTGTGGCTGCAAAAGATGGCGCAACGATTCTCGTTTCAGGCCAAGGCACAGTCGACATGGACTCGATTCGATTGAACGGCAAGTCGCTCAAAATCATAGCCCTGCCAGACTCTCGCCCGACGCTGCGAGCCACCCCTTTGCCCTCGGGCGTCAAGGAACCATTCATCAGTACTGAGAGCGAGCTACTGCTTTCTGGATTGACGATTGAGTCATCGCGGTCAGCGAGTGGTACCTTTGAACTACCCGCCCAAACTATCTTGCAAAACAAAGGTGGCAAACTGACCATCGATGGCTGCAAAATCGAGGCAACATCAAAATCCGTATGTGTCGCATCCGTTGGCGGAACCGTTCACATCAACAATTCCATCATCGGGGCCAAAGAAGGAATCATCTTCGGTTCAATTCACCCCGGAGTTTCATTAAAGGTACAAAATTCCTATTTGGACTCCATAGACTGTTTTGAGTTCATAACGGGCGACGGTCAAGTTGGCGATTCGCAATTGGCAAACCAAGTAGATGGGGACATCGTCTTGGAACAAGTATCGATCTCTTCCACCTGCGCGTTCCGATTCGGTCTGTATCGAACACCATCACGATTGATTCGAATCACACTTGTGAGGAGTATATTGGATTGCGAGAGCGTGATAGCACTGTTTACGAAAATGCCCAACCGTTTTGAACTATCAACGCCGGATGGATTGATTAAGAACATGGATGAGTTAATTCAGTGGGATGAGGATCGATGCATTTACAAAAGCGACATCCAGTTTTTGTCCAGCTTTGCTACCAAACGGCAAGGTAAGAAATCTCAGCGTTTGTTTCGAACATGGGATGAATGGTCGGCCCATTGGAACCTAAGTCCTAAAACTTCGATCCAATCCAATATCCGCCGCACCCGTGGCGCCAGCCATTCGATTTTCGACCTGGAAAATTTGCCTGAAGACTATCAAGAATGCGGCGCAGACATGGATAAAATACCAAATCGGTGATCCTTTCGCGGGAAGAACGAAGTTAAACACGGCTAAACATTGACAATCCACTACGACCGCTATCACAAAGCTCGGCGTTCGGATCCAGTGTCCGGCAAATCGTTCGAGCATCGCCGGACTTGGATACAAAATCGACTCCAAGAACTTTAAGCATTTATCAATCAAAATCGGGGCCTTCCCACTTCACGGAAGGCCGAACACCTTGTACTGATGCAATAATAATGGCGGACATGGCAGCGATGAGAGCGTCCTTGTCACTTGAGCTTAGAGTCTTAATGTTTCTGCCTCGAAATCGGCGGATCGTCTGCTCGGCTTTGAAAAAGTCCTCATACCAGTAGTCCCACATGGTTAAGCCGGTTTTCATTTTTTCTCGTTGCATTTTCATTTCTCCATGCCACCATGTTTTTTGAATTCGCCACGTTTGGCGTTTAATGCAGGTTTCCGACGAAAAGGGAAGTTCTTTCAAAGATTTTTATTTTTTCAGAAAATTTTTCAGCGGAGAATTAGGGCCAGATTTGCAAGTGATTTCTAGCCTTCCAGCCCGCACGTTAGTGCAAGAAACCGGAAGTTCCTTCCGGTTTCTTGGATTGAGCCTGAGGCGCTAGCCGAGCCACGCCGCAGGAAATCGGCTAGCGCTTCAGGCTCAAAAAGAAAGCATTTCATAAGGCAAAACGCTAGAACGCCATCAAACATCGTGGCGTTCGTCGAGTAGTGTCGCTAATCAGGTAAAGTAACCTGGGTTACATATTGATTCACAGACGCCGAGGGCCGAACTCCGTGTGCTGATGCAATAATAATGGTGGACAAGGAAGCGATGAGAGCGTCCTTGTCACGTGGGCTCATAGCCTTGATGTTTCTGCCTCGAAATCGGCGGATTGTCTGCTCCGCTTTGTGCAATACATCCGGCCATCCGCTTCCTCCTTCGCTTCCTCCTGATTGGAAGCCGGTTGTCATTTTTTCTCGTTGCATTTTCATTTCTCCTTGCCACAATGTTTTTTGAATTCGCCACGTTTGGCGTTTAATTCAGGTATCCGAGAAAAAAAAAGTTCTTTCAAAGATTTCTATTTTTTCAGAAAATTTTTCAGCGGACTATGAGGGCGGGATTTGCAAGTGATTACTAGCCTTCCAGCCCGCAGACCAAGCTTCGCGAGAGAAACGCCTGACAAAACATGGTTGCAGTAGTCTCGTCTTCATCTACGACAACAACAATTGGGGGTATTCAACCAAGACCCCATCGGCTTCGGGGGCCGCGCTGTGAACTCATATCGATACGTGGGGCAACGTCCGACTTATGCTGCAGACCCGAGTGGTCTACAAGAACCCATCGCGGCGACTCCCAAGGTCGACCCTATTCAAGGGCCAAAAACAGTTGCGGGTTGGAAAAATCCAGGCTATTCGAAAAGCAGTGTCGATTCTGAGGCTTAAATTTGGGATCACAAACTCGGACGGAACAGCATTCACGCGAGAGAGTTTGAATCGTTTGTCATCGGGGCCACTTTGGAATCATCCCAGGCCGCGACCACATCAGGCGTGGACAAAAGAACCAGACAGCATGCAGCTTATGTCATTGTGCCCGCGATCTACGCTAATCGCTGCGATCGGTTAAACATGAGCTTCAAGCTGCGATTCGTTACTGAACGTTTGGCACAGGAATGAGTTGAACAGTGATATGAACTTTCCGGCCATCACGAATCAATATCACTTCAACCGGTTTGTCCATGGCTGTTAGTCCGACCAGTTGAACTAGATGTTCGTCATTCTCTACCGGTAAGCCATCAAATTCGAGAATCACATCGCCATACCGCAGTCCAGCGAGCTCGGCAGGGCTATTGGGTTTGATCACTTTTACAAATGCACCACGCGACCGGGCATTGCCAGGTGAGTTGCTTTCTGAATTGAAGTTTCGTTCGACGCTAACCCCCAAATACGACCGTTGTAACTCTCCATTTTCCACCAGTTGACGGGCAACTGTCATGGCTAGATTGATCGGAATCGAGAACCCTATCCCCTCGTTGCCGCCTGAGTTGCTCGCAATTGCTGTGTTTATGCCGATCACTTCTCCACGCAAGTTCATCAGTGGCCCACCACTATTACCAGGATTGATGGCTGCGTCAGTTTGAATGAAGTCTTGGTATACAATGGCTTTCGATCCAAGTTCCAGGTTGCGTCTTCCCTTGGCGCTAATAATACCGTAGCTAACTGAATGGTTCAATCCAAAGGGACTTCCAACAGCGAATACAAAATCACCCATCTCGATTTGACGGCTGTCTGCAATCTTTGCAATGGGTAGATTGTTTCGATTGATATCGATAACGGCGATGTCGGTTGAGGGGTCTTCCCATACTCGAGTTGGCTTTAATCCGATGCCCGCGTCCGTCTCAATTTTGATATTCTGTAGAGAAGCTGCGTGGACGACGTGGCGATTTGTGATCACGTAATTGTTGCCGCCGATTAGGACTATGACACCCGAACCCGCTTCTTCGATCTTTCTGCTTTCAGGCTTATGTCGCAATTCTGATTTGGTTCCACTCGCGTTTCTGTCCGCGAACGGCTCGTCCTTTGTGGCTTCAATATGAACAACTGTTGGTCCAACGAGACGAACAACTCGGCGAAGCAGCGAATGCTGTCGTTCTATCAAATCCACTTCTTGGGCTATTTGAGCGTATTGGTCGTCACGCTGCCTGGAGTTGGACGGAGACTCGGAAACTGGCGCACTTGGAAACTGATCCGTTCCACGTCTCGGAAAACCTGTCGTTTGTCCAAACGCTTCGGGCTCGCAGAAGCCGAACAGGAAAGCACAACTTGGTATTGCGAACGACAAGGTCCAGGACTTAATAGCTTGGAAGATTTCCGCTCGCTTTGAAGTTTGGCTTTGGCTCATCTGGACGTGGCGTTCGAAAGGGGGGAATTCGTTTGGCAGGCGTCGATCACAACATGGGCCGAAAACCGTGGGCTAGCGCCCTTCGGCTAATCAGCCGCAACGCGCTAGCGTCCGGTTTAGCCCGACTTATGATCGA
>JAYTVL010000656.1:0-10041 GCA_043744075.1 Pirellula sp.
GAACCGATCAAACGGCTCTTTCTTCAAGGAGCTTTTTTACATTTTATCCAACCTTTTTATTGGTCAAATCAATTTCCGGACAGACACTAGCTACAAATCGAATTCACCAACCAGACGAGCTGGTTGGGGTCTCAATCCCGGACTTAGCTATGCAGTTCTCTACTTTGGTTGATCATGATAGGATAATGAACTTTTCGACAAGCTTTCTTGTCAAGATGACAAGTTAGCAGGCTCACAACTACAAGCCCATCATTACACGAAGGTTCGACCTCACTCCATGGACAAAACTCCGCATTCGCCGACGCAAAACAAAAAGATTGGCGCATCCGAGCACAATGAGCTCACGTCGAACAAACTAATGGCTGATCCGCGAATCGAGCAAGCTAAAGAGTTGCTTGCCGCAGCCTTAAAAGAGCACAGCTCAACCATCGACGGAGTTCGCTCGCCGAATCCAGAATTGATACCACGATATCAAGAGGCTTTGACGCGGCTAGCAGTTGCTCGAGGTGGTGCACCCTATTTTCCATATATAACCAGTGGAATCGGCAACGGACCATTTGTTGAACTCGGAGACGGAAGTGTCAAGTTAGACTTCATTGTCGGGATTGGAGTTCATGGGCTAGGTCATAGCCATCCGAGGATGTTGGATGCGACGGTTGACGCAGGCCTGGAGGATACGGTCATGCAAGGCAATCTCCAACACAATTCTGGTTCCTTGGAGATGTGTGAAAGGCTGCTTGCACTGGCGAATCAAAAGGGAGCCAAACTCGATCATTGTCTGCTCAGCACAAGTGGGGCGATGGCAAATGAAAACTCATTGAAAATTGCGTTTCATAGTCGATTCCCCGCTTCACGAGTGATCTGTATGGACAATTGCTTTGCTGGTAGAAGTCTAGCACTTGCGCAATTGACGGATCGGCCTGCCTACCGAGCCGGACTTCCCAAAACTCTTGATGTGGACTATCTCCCAATGTTCCATCCGGCGGACACGGAGGGAACGACTCGCGGTGCTATTGAAACGCTACTAAAATTACTGGCGCGCCATCCGGGCGAATATGCATGCCTTTGGATTGAGCTAGTGGCGGGCGAGGGCGGGTATTATCCAGGCACCAAACCTTACTTTGAAGAGCTTTGCAAAATCTGTCACGCTCACGACATACTTGTGATCTTCGATGAAATTCAAACCTTTTCTAGATTGAGTCAACCGTTTGCGTTCCAGCACTTTGGCCTTGATGCCTACGCAGACTTAGTCACTTTGGGCAAAATTACTCAGGTTTGCGCAACGCTTTATGGCGATGGCCTAAAACCCAAAGGACCCGTGCTTTCTCAAACTTTTACTGGTGCGACAGCATCGATTCGGTGCGGACTTGCAATCCTTGACGAGCTGGATTCAAAGAAGTGTTTTGGCCCAGAAGGATGGAATGTTAGTCGTCATCGACACTTTAGAGGTAAACTGGAACAGTTGGCAACGAAGTATCCTGGCAAGCTATGCGGCCCATACGGCGAAGGAATGATGATCGCATTCACACCTGGGGATGGCAGCGAGAAAATAGCCAAGGACATGCTGATGCAACTATACAACCTAGGACTTATGGGCTTCTTAGCTGGCAACAATCCGAACCGGATTCGGTTCCTGCCCCCACCAGGAGTTACCACGGAAAAGCACATCGATTTGGCGTGTTCAATCATCGAACAAGCGATCCGCGACGGAACTAGTGCATTGTGACAGCTAAGATTTAAGGTTTGATAGTAGTGGACGAGGCGACGAGTCCCTGCGATTTGCGCCGCATACGGGACTCTTTGCCTGGTCCATTACCCTAATCTTTAGCTGTCCCAGACCACTAGTCATTAGTTTAGTTATTCCTTTGGCGTCGACTCCATAGTCGCAGCAGTTTTCATTCAACATGGAATGAAACAGCTACTGAGACGATCAGCTTCAATCCAGCGGGATCATCCGTACTCACTTCGCGTGTATTTCGTCGAGTTAACGAAGCGATAGTGCTAGCTGGATTTGTGCCGAAAGGCGGAGGTACGTTCTGTGTGCTCGAAGAAATCGTAATCATGTTTCCCAGCCGAACACCTGCTGCCTTTGCCAGCAACACAGCATGGGACTTAGCTTTCTTGTATGCTGCGCCTAACGCCTCTTCTTCCTGCAATTCCGTCATTTTGCCAACAAAAGTCAATTGTATTTCGGGCTGACGATTCAAAGAAGAATAAGAAGAAATGGATGACCCGATCAACGGCTGGAGAAGCAGTTGTTCGTCTGGGTCCAAAGCCTCTTTCAGTTTTCTTCCTTTGAAATCCTTCTCGTCTATCGAAGTCCGTAATTTGCTCGGGAGCATGATCGCATCCTCGTCTAGTCCGTTTTCAAGCTTCCATTCAGCTATCAGAACAGAGGACGCCGTGAATATTTGAGGCAGCTCGGTCGCATCGTCTTCGGCCGGTGTAGCAGTCTTGCCACGAGGAATCAGATTACGCAATTGAGCTGCCTGAGCTGCCTGTTGACGTGCCCTTTTGAGGGCATTTTCCGGATCGTCCACTCCAGGTATGCCGACGGACAAGATAGGCTTTGAGAATTCGATCGACGTCGGATCGGTACCTAGTGCGATCAATTCCTTATTGACTCGTTCCTGCTGCCTTCTCAACAGTTTCATCGCATTATCTCCATCGCGACTTTCGGATCGAACGATCATTTGTAACCGGATTTTCTCAGGGCTCAAGATTAGTTCATGGGTTTCAGTCACTGACACAGTGCCATTCTTGCTCTGATTGGGCGACTGACCAAACGTGGCATGCGTAGTGATTAACAGAGCGAGCAATGCCACGCTTCGCACAGTCGAAGCCATTCGGAAGTAATTGTACAAACTCAAAGCACACCTCACTTTTCGAAATCGATGTTCATTCAACATATTTCGTCATGCTCTTAATTTTACACTATTTGTTCCTCGAGTTCGTAGTTGGGTAGCTTGCACAAGATCGCAGTTGGTTCGATCATCGACCGCGCCGGAGACGGAAATGTTGGCCCCGTTGCCCAGATCGTAGGCATATGCACCCAAGCACAAGTTTCTTAGTTTAACCGCGTGGGCATCGCCGCATCGCCCCGCGCGAATGTTGCAAAACGCGCGGCCCGATGGGCACGCGGTTAAACGATTTATGTACTAGTACTTATGCACGAGTGCAAATGCAAACATGGCAAGCGAATGAAGGCAGAAGAATGATTTACTTGTTTTGGAAAAAGGTCATTCCTTCAATTCTCCTGTCTTCATTCTTCTGCCAACCTTTCCGCTTCTAATCCACGCCGTCAATTCTCGCGTTCACCAACCTCGCCGTACTGCATAATCTGTGTAGAATTAGTGCATCGAAATTGGATCAGCTCACTCTTGCAATAAAATTCCAGTGTCAATCGAAGCAAAACGAAATCAAATACAGCCGTCCGAAGTCAGGAAAATCGCTTTGATCACCGGAATTACCGGCCAGGATGGATCGTATCTTTCTGAGTTGCTTTTGGAAAAGGACTATACGGTACATGGAATCGTTCGCCGAAGCAGTTCGATGGATCGCCCTCGGCTACTCGAACAGTACAATGACCCATCCATTTATGGTAAACGATTGTTTTTGCACTACGCTGACCTATCTGATACGACGTCAATTCGTCGTATCCTTGCCAGTACTCAGCCGGACGAATTCTATCACCTTGCTGGCCAATCGCACGTTGGACTCAGTTTTGAAATCCCAGAAAGTACTTGCGAATTGACTGCTATGGGAACTCTCCGGATTATGGAAATCCTTCGCGACCAATCAAACAAACCGAAATTCCTTCACGCAAGTAGTCGTGAGATCTACGGAACCCCTACGGTTAGTCCACAAAACGAATCGACGCCGCTCAATCCGAATTCACCCTACGGATGCGCAAAATCCTTCGCGACCCAGATGGTTCGAATCTATCGCGAATCTCATGGTTTGTTCTTTTGCAATGCGATTTTGTACAACCACGAAAGCCCACGGCGAGCCGAGAACTTTGTAACTCGAAAAATATCTTTGGCGGCCGCAAGAATCAAACTAGGATTACAATCCAAACTAATGCTCGGATCGATCGACTCGGCGCGAGATTGGGGCTTCGCAAAAGAGTACGCAGAAGGCATGTGGCGGATTTTACAGCATGATCGTCCTGACGATTACATACTTGCTACGGGTACGAGCTACACTGTTAAGGAGTTTACTCAAGCCGCGTTCGAACACGTCGGGCTGGACTGGGAAAAGTATGTTGAGCTAGACCAGCGATTCGTGCGGCCAGCCGATCCCAAGTCTCTATTGGGCGATTCGACCAAAGCCAAACAGGTTTTAGGCTGGACGGCCCAAACCAAAATGCCAGAACTAGTAAGAATGATGGTCGATCACGATTTACAAACGATTGGGGCGAGATAAACCATGAAGTCTCTTCTCGTCACCGGCGCATCCGGCCTCATCGGCTCCGAAGTCTGTTCGCATTTCGCTTTGAAAGGCTGGAGGATTCACGGCGTTGACAACAATCAGCGAGCAATCTTCTTTGGCCCCCAAGGAGACACGCGATGGAATCAATCGCGTTTGCAGCAGGAGATCGCCGGATATGAGCATCATGAAATTGACATTCGCAATCGTGCCGGAGTCCTGGAACTGGTTCGCACCATCCGTCCGGATGCAATTGTTCACGCTGCGGCTCAGCCCAGCCACGATCGTGCGGCAGCGATTCCTTTTGACGATTTCGACACCAACGCAGTCGGTACCTTTAACGTGCTCGAAGCAGCTCGACAAGCCTGTCCCGAGTCACCTTTCGTACACATGTCGACCAATAAAGTTTACGGGGACCGTCCCAACACGATCGCGCTTTCAGAGCTCGAAACGCGTTGGGACTACGCTGACCCAGCATATGAACACGGAATCGCAGAAAATCTCTCCATTGACCAATCCAAACATTCGTTGTTCGGGGCGTCGAAGGTCGCGGCCGATATAGTCGTGCAAGAGTACGGTCGGTATTTCAACATGCCGACCTGTTGTCTTCGTGGAGGCTGCTTAACCGGTCCAAACCACTCGGGAGTGGAGCTTCACGGATTCCTAAGTTACCTCGTAAAGTGCAATCTCGAGGGCCGTGAATATCGCGTCTTCGGCTACAAAGGCAAGCAAGTTCGCGACAATATCCACTCTGAGGATGTAGCCAAGTTCATGTCGGCGTTTATTGAAACACCTAGATGCGCCCAAGTGTATAACCTGGGAGGAGGTAAAGCGAATAGTTGCTCTATTTTAGAAGCTTTTAAAATAGCTGAGTCCTTTACAGGTAAGGCCCAAGTGTATTCCTACGTTGACGAGAATCGCCTCGGGGACCACATTTGCTACTACAGTGATTTGAGGAAAATGAGGGAACATTACCCGAGTTGGGACATCACGCACTCGCTTGAAAGCACGATATCTCAAATTGTAAGTGCCTGGAAAATTAGGTAGTCAAACGCGCCAAAGCGAACTAAGTGAGCCTCAATGCGCTAGCATGATGGCCGGAATTACAAGTGCCTTCCAGCCCGCACGCTAGCGAGTTGCGGCTCAAAGTGCGTGCCATCCCCCCTGGTGATAGGGCTTTTCTCGGTTGCGGCACTAGGCTAAATATCAGTCCTAAATATCTTTGTCGTCTAAAACGATGGGACCGCGTTCTCCTTCGTCGTCGTCGTCCACATTTACGCCGCGATCGTCCAACCCTCGTCGATCGAGACCTGCACGGTCCATGAGTGACGATCTGAGTGCCAAGTCAATTTGATCGTCGTCTGCAGGCGGCAGACCTTTAGCACCTAGAATTTCGGGATTGTATTGAATCTCGTAACCGTGTTTAGCGATTGTAATGATTGAGCCTGGATCGAGCCTCTTTCGGCGGATCGTACTACCGTTTACCTTGGTCCCATTTCGGCTTTCCAAGTCTTTGATAAACCAATATCCTAGTTCAAGCGTCATGCGGCAATGTTGGCCCGAAACATTGGCGAATCGCAGGACGATATCGCAGTTGTCTCTGCGCCCGATGAGGATACGGTCTTTTTTCAGAGGAATGTCTTCTCCGCCACCAGTCGGAATGAGTAAACCATAATCTGCCATCGCTGCACCCGGAGAGATCAGAAGAAAAGTGACGTCGATTTCGTACTGAAATGAACTATCTAAATACTCTACGTTCCAACAAAACCCGCGTCAACGATTCAGCTAGAATTACGACGGATCCGATATGAAATTCCGGTAGAAAAGGTTACTAAGAATGCCCAAGATCACGATTGTGTTTGGTTTATTGCTGTGCGGCTTGTCCGCCGCCGTTTTGTTGTTGAAGCAAGAGTTCAAGCTAGGAACATGGCTGATACCATCGGTGGTTGGCTTGCCTTTGATAGTTCTTGGATTGGTTGCAGCCAAAAATGCTGCCTCCAAAAAGCACGTGATGCACGCTGCAGTTACCCTTGCTCTTGTCGGCGGTTTGGTTGCTTTGGTACAGGGCCTCCGCCAGTTGGCTGGATTGATGTTGAGCGGAAAAGAAATCTTGCCGCTTGCAGCCATCATGATTTGGGCTATGACGATCCTCTGTTTCACTTTCGTTTGGCTGTGTATCCAGTCCTTTATCGCCGCCAGAAAAGCGAGAGAAAAAAACTGACATTATTATGACAGCGACTTGGATTTCAATCAAAAAAGCGAGGCAAGCGGATTCCATCGGCCAAACCGTTCAGGTGCGAGGATGGGTTCGAACCCGGCGCGATAGCAAGGGAGGCTTTAGTTTTATCGAAGTCAATGACGGCAGTTGCTTTGGCAATTTGCAGATCATCGCCGATGGAACACTAAGCAACTACCAGTTAGAGATTACATCGCTTTCGGTTGGCAGCAGCCTTGTCGTCTCGGGCGAAATCAAAGCAAGTGCTGGCCAAGGTCAAGCGACCGAGATGTTTGCAACTGAAGTCTCGATCATTGGTATTGCCAGCGCTACGGACTACCCCTTACAGAAAAAACAGCACACTTTTGAAAAGCTGCGAGAGTGGGCACATTTGCGTCCTCGTACCAACACTTTTGGGGCAGTTGCCAGAGTTCGCAATCGTCTGAGTTTCGCCACGCACGAGTTCTTCCAAAACGATGGCTTCCTCTACGTTCACACGCCAGTTATCACGGACAGCGATTGCGAAGGTGCGGGGCAAATGTTTAGAGTGACAACGTTGCCGATCGACAAGGTGCCGACCGTCGATGGAAAAGCCGACATGTCGAAGGACTTTTTTGGCAAGGGAACATACCTTACCGTCAGCGGACAACTTGAGGGCGAGGCCTATGCAACTGCATTGGGGAAGATCTACACTTTTGGCCCGACATTTCGAGCCGAGAATTCTAACACTTCGCGTCACCTCTCTGAATTCTGGATGATTGAACCTGAAATGGCGTTCTTTGATTTGACCGACAACATGAACTTAGCGGAACGGTATCTCAAACACATGATCCGGGATGTGCTGACTCACTGTCCCGAAGATATGGACTTCTTTGAAAAGCGAATACAACCTGGCGTCATCGCTTCGCTGCAATTGGTACTCGACAAGCCATTCACCCATATGTCATACACTGAGGCGGTCGACGTCCTTGTAAAATGCGGCGAGAAATTTGAATACCCCGTATCTTGGGGGATTGATTTGCAAGCGGAACACGAACGCTTCATAACTGAAAAGCATGTTCAAGGGCCCGTGATCCTTTACAACTATCCCAAGGAAATTAAATCGTTTTATATGCGTTTAAGCGATGACGGCAGGACGGTTGCAGCGATGGATGTTTTGGTGCCAGGCGTTGGCGAAATTATCGGAGGGAGCCAACGCGAGGAGCGGCTCGATGTATTGACCGAACGTATGCTGGCTTCCGGGCTCAATACAGACGACTATTGGTGGTACTTGGACTTGAGGCGATATGGGACAGTGCCTCACGCTGGTTTCGGCTTGGGGCTGGAACGCATGGTTCAATATGTGACCGGAATGGCGAACATTCGCGATGTCATTCCTTTTCCTCGCTCTCCTGGCAACTGTGATTTCTAGAGTGACAACTTGCGGGTCGATTGGTTCCTGTTTATTTACCTTCATTCGTACTAAAAAGCCTCGATTGAGTTGTCTATGTCCTCAATGTTCGCACGTGCTAGCGGTTTGCTGCTCCATTTGACTTCATTGCCAGCGAGACCGCTGGGTAGCCCATCAGACGGACAACCCGGCACCGATGGCGATTGGAGTTCAGGGGATGTCGGCTCTGGGGATTTGGGGCCTTCGGCATATGAGTTTGTGCGTTTCTTAAAGCAATCTGGCCAGCGTTGGTGGCAGATTTTACCGACCGGTCCAACCGGTTACGGGTTTTCTCCGTATCAATCCCCCTCGTCTTTTGCAGGGAATCCGCTCTTAATTAGCCCTGCTTTGCTTGTGCGCGACGGACTTCTCAAGTTGAACGAATGGCACGACGCAGCCCAACCTAGTAGGCAAGACAGCGCGGTGAACGCAACCTGCGCTAAGTTTGAAGCGTCTTCAAGCAAACGAATGGAGTTGTTGAGGATCGCCTTTCGAAGATTTCAAAACAATCGGACTGGGCTCGGATCGCAATTCGAACAGTTTAGACAATGCCAGTCGGCTTGGCTGGAGGAGCATTGTCTATTCATTGCGTGCAAGCACCATCATAATGATCAAGCTTGGAACGACTGGGAGGATTCGTTGAAGCGACGTGAACCGCAGGCTGTCGCTGCCTGGGCGGAAAGGCTTCGGGTTGCTTGTGATTTCGAAGCATTCACTCAGTTTTTATTCGAACGTCAATGGCAGGAGCTTAGACGATATTGCTTTGAAAATGGAGTTGGCATCATCGGCGACATACCGATATTTGTCGCGATGGACAGTTCAGACGTATGGTCACAACAGCATTTGTTTGAGTTGGATGCTAACGGGAACCCGACAGTTGTGGCCGGCGTTCCTCCGGACTATTTCGCTTTGCTTGGACAACGCTGGGGGAACCCTTTGTATCGGTGGGATGAGCATCAACGGACGGGGAACGAATGGTGGATACGTCGATTTAGACGGATGTTGAAGCTATGCGATATGCTGAGGATCGATCACTTCCGTGGATTTGAAGCGTATTGGGAAATTCCCTCGCAGATGCCGGATGCGCGCATCGGCAAGTGGAGACCTGGCCCCGGAGACGAACTATTTCGTTCCTTGCAGCATGCGTTGGGAAATCAGTTGCCCGTCATTGCTGAGGACTTGGGTTTCATTACTGACGAGGTAAGGGCTCTCCGTGATCGGTTTGGTTTTCCGGGCATGAAGATTATTCAGTTTGGATTTGGCGGTGGCACGAGCAAGTCATTGGATTTGCCACATAATTATCCGGTTCATTGCATCGCGTATACCGGGACGCATGATAACGACACAGCTGTTGGTTGGTTCAGCAGTCAAGCGGGCGAAGGGAGCACGCGTTCGCAGCAAGAAATCGATGCCGAGAAGTCTTTTGCATTGAGTTATTTAAACTGCGAGCCCAGCCAGATTCACCTTGGAATGATGCGCGCGATTTGGAGTTCGGTCGCTTGCATCGCGATAGCACCCGTCCAAGATCTGTTGGGACTGCCGACAGAAGCTCGGATGAATACGCCTGGCATCGCGACAGGGAATTGGACTTGGCGTTGTGCACCATTATCGCTTTCTCAGAAGCAGGCTGATGTTTTGCGACAGATGACGGTCGCCTTTGGCCGTTGCTAAACTTTGTGCCATGCAAGAATTTATAAAAACTGAGCGTAAAACACGTGCCTCGACGCTATGTATTGCGACTAAGGATCGTTCGATCAATTAGTGTCGCCTTTCGCTGCTATGTATAGTTTGGTGTCAAGGGTGGTCGGGACAATTGTTGGTAAATTTTCCGTCGTACGCCTCAAGCTGCTATTCGATCTTACGAGGGTTAGCCCGTAGATCAGTAAACTCGTTCGCGTGTAAAGCGGATTGAATCGGAGAATCGGAATAGTCTCCGCGACGGATTTTGCATCCAGCGAAATGGCATTCT
>JAYTVL010000657.1:0-10038 GCA_043744075.1 Pirellula sp.
ACCCACCGCTGATGTCATCTCGGTCGTTTTTAGCCCAACGGGCTTAAACATTTTAGCCCAGGGCAAAGCGCAGCGCCGCCCTGGGTACAGACCGAACCCGGAGCCAATTGCCCTGAAGGGGCTGAACTAACTAGCCATCGTTGACGCGTACACTTTATGGGGCCCCTTCAGGGCAACGTTTAGGCGTTTTGGAGTTCCCAGGGCGGCGCTACGCGACGTTCCGTCGCTACGCTTTGCCCTGGGCTAATATGTTGCTGCCCCATTCGGGGCGAAAGCTGCACGACCTCCTAGCCAGCGGGATTTTTTGAAGCGTTGAGCTACGACGCCTACGCGATAATCTCTTTGATAACTTGTCCGCCGAATTGACTAAGCTGCTTAAACCGACCCGCATGATAGTAGGTGAGCTTGTGATCTTCTAAACCTAGTAGCTTTAGAATCGTCACATGCACATCTCGAACGGGCGAAACACCTTCAACCGCCTCTGCACCGATCTCGTCAGTGGCCCCGATCGTGTGGCCAACGTTGACGCCGCCCCCTGCAAACCAGATGTTCATGGCCTTGGAATTGTGGTCCCGACCGTAGGCCGTTCCGCCGCGGACGCCATTGTCAGGGCTTCGTCCAAACTCGCCGCACCAAACGACTAACGTACTTTCAAGTAATCCACGCTGCTTTAAATCAAAGATCAACGCCGCGATTGGCTGATCCACTTGCTGGACCAAATTTCCGTGGGCGCGTTCGATGTAGTCGTGACTATCCCACGATCCTGCATAGAGTTGAACGAAACGTACACCTCGCTCGATCAGTTTCCTCGCAAGCAAACACTTCCGTCCAAATGCGTCCGCTGGACCATTCCCCAAGCCATATTTGGCTTGGGTGGTCGCGTCTTCTTGTTCGATATCGACCAATTTCGGTACTTGCGTTTGCATACGAAAGGCTAATTCATAGCTTTCCATTCGGGCCAAGAGCTCATCATGCCGAGGATGCTTTTCATGATGTAGTTCGTTTAATTGTGAGAGGAAATCCAGGTTTGCCCTTTGATGTTCCGATGTCGTTCCGCGTGGCGGCTGAAGATCCAGAATCGGACTTCCCTTCGGGCGCAATGGCGTTCCTTGATAACTTGCTGGCAAATAACCATTGCCCCAATTCGCGCTACCCCCCTGCGGATAACTTACGTCGGGTAACACAATGAAACCCGGTAGATCTTGATCGATCGAACCGAGGCCGTATGTGACCCAGGCACCGAGGGCCGGATCACCTCCAAATCGGTTTCCGCAATTCATTTGATACATGGCTGTCGGATGATTGACGCTGTCGACTTGACATCCACGAAAAAAGCAAAGATCGTCGGCAACTTTTGCAAGGTGCGACCAATTCTCCGCCATGTCCGCACCGCTTTGACCGCATTTGTTGAACTTGAATGGACTCTGAACGTAGTACCGTTTTCCACTCTCCATCGCCGACTTCATCTTGCCCTCGCGAACAAACTCCTTGAGGTGCAGGTCCGCTAACTTCGGCTTCGGATCAAAGGTGTCGATGTGACTTGGTCCTCCTTCCATCATCAGGAAGATACAGTTCTTGGCTTTCGCCGGAACATGTTGAGGTTTAGGTGTAAGTGGGTTCTTTGCGTCTTCGGCCAATAGCGATGTCAACGCAATGCTTCCAACACTTGCGCCCAGCCCAAACACAAAATCGCGGCGAGTCGGCGCATGCAAAGCACGACGGCCTGCACATGGGAAAAAAGATGGAATACTCATGGTATTTTAATAGACGTAAGCGAATTCGTTCGAGTTTAGCAGTGCCAGACAAAGATCCGATAGAGCTCGAGTGCGAGCCTCTACATCCGACGGCTGAAGATCCGATACAAAATCAGCATATGCATTGAGATGTTCCAAGAACGTAAACTTCTCTCCCGTATTCTCCTCAACTGCATCGCGAACGATGCTCTTTTGGGGAACGAACCGTTCGTATGACAATGGAGCATGCAGTTCAGTCATCTTCTTCCAGTGCATCATTGACATCGATTCTTCGCGAGGCGACGGAATACGACCATAAACCAAACTAAAGAGCCGGCGAATACTGTTCTTCTCATCTAGGTTTTCTTTTAAGACACGATTTGCAAGTGCCAACGCTCTCGCGTGAGTAGCCTGACCATTTAGCAGACTAAAAACCTGTGGAGTAACCGTCGAAACATCGCGGGCTTCGCAGGAAAAATCAGGACCAGGTTCGTTGAACACCTCCATGAATGGATCGCGTTGGCCGCGAGTCTTCAACGCATACAAGCTTCTTCGATGCCTTTGTTCAGGAAGAGGATTCGGCACCCAGGCTGCCGCAAACGTACCCATAACTTGGCGAGGTTGAAAGGCGGCCTCCAAATTCATTTCGGGACGGTTCGGGATGCCACCAATTTGAGGATTCAATTCGCCAGAAACCCGTAACATCGCATCTCGCAATTCTTCGGCAGTGAGTCGGCGTGGTTTAAATACGACGTAAGCCGACTCTAAGGCATCACGGCCGAGTTCCGAATGAGCTTCGCCAGATGTTGCAAACGCTGCGGTACGACGATAGGCTTCGCTCAGCATGATGTGCTGGTGCATGGCCTTGATAGACCATCCTTCTTCAACCAGCGTTGAGGCTAACCAGTTGAGTAGTTCAGGATGCGTTGGCCTTTTTCCAGTCGAACCAAAGTTGTTCGGGTTTCCGGCGATAGGCTGGTTAAAATGCCATTGCCAAATACGATTTGCGATGCTCCGCGTCGTTAACGGATTGTTCGGATCGGCTACCCAATTTGCTAACGCTAACCGCCGACCTTGAATCGATTCCGGAATCTCTACCTTGGTCTTCGAATCCAAGCTTACAAGTAAACTCATGACCGATGGCTTGACAGTCGTCGTCGGCGAGAACGGGTCACCACCACCTAAAATGGCGGTTTCCTCAAGTTCGCCATCGGTCAACCGGTCCTTAGGAATGCGCTGCGGTTGCATGACCGATTTCGTCTGAGGTGTTCGACCTGAATAGACGGCGAGTGCATAAGGCTCATAGCGATCCAATTCCCACTTTAGTCGTTCCAGTCCTTTCCGTGCAACTCGTTCGCGTCCGAAATCGTTCGGCGAAAATCCAACGCCTTTGGGCGGCACCTCATTCTCGGGCAGTTTTTTGGACTGAAGTTTTTTTCGCGCTGCATCAAAAACGCTTTGGAAATTCGCTCGGCCTGCTTTTTTTCCACCGCTAGAAACAAATGCCTGTGCTTCCTTGATGGCAAGGTCCCATTCGCTGCGATCCAGTTTTTCGTCAACATACCATTTAATTGCGCCAGCCAATTGCAAATCATCGAGCCGCCTGAGGTCAGCTACCAGCTCTTCGAAACGTTCCAGCAAATACTTTCGCTCGTCGAAATTTGCGACGTTTTCAGCGGCTTGAAATGGTGCTGCGCGTTCCGAAAGTTGCGTTGTCGAGAAGCAAGCTTGAATCGAATAATAGTCGTGTGTTGGAATCGGATCAAATTTATGGTCATGACAGCGAGCACACTGCAATGAATGTGAAAGAAAAGTCTCGCCAACACTATTGGTTACATCGTCCAAGAATCGCTGACGTGCAATTTTAGGAACCTCCATTCCTGTCAATTCCCAAGGCCCCATTCTCAAGAATCCTGTTGCGACAAGCAATTCCGAATTCTCTGCTGCTGGTGCTCCCTGGCTTTCAAAAATCTCGTCGCCGGCAATTTGTTCCTTGATGAATTGATCGTAGGGTTTGTCGTTATTAAACGATCGAACGACATAATCTCGATATCGCCAAGCGTTACCTCGTTCGTAGTCATTTGCAAAGCCACTGCTATCGGCATAGCGAACGACATCCAACCAATGCCGCGCCCAATGCTCACCGTAATGAGGCGAAGCCAGCAGCCTCTCTACTACTTTTTTGAATGCATCGAGATCACCCGCCGTATCGTTTACAAACGAGGCTATTTCTTCCGGATTGGGCGGCAAACCAACAAGGTCAAAAGTAGCCCGACGGAGGAGCGTCGCCCGATCAGCTCGTGGCGCAGGTCGAATCCCAATCGGTATCTTGGCTTCAATCAATGCGTCGATAGGATGTCGATTTGAGTCTGGAACCAGAGGTTTCTTTACAACTTGATATGCCCAAAGCCCATCCGGATCGTAGCGACGATTGGCCCAATGCGAGTCCAATGCTCCAAGCGTTTTAACCACCACCCCATCGATTGAGCTCCATTTGTCTTCTTTGGTAGCCAAGACAGCCAATAGCTCTTTGTTTGGCCATGGGGCTCCTGCTGCAATCCAATCGTGAATCCAACCAACCTGTTCGTCGCTCAGACGTTCGCTCTCTTTGGGTGGCATTGCCGACCAAACGTCATTCGTTCGAGTCACTGCCAAATAGAGCGGGCTGCGCTTTGGATCCTTCAAAACGATGGCCGCTTCTCCGGTCTCGCCACCTCGGAGAATCAGATCAAGTGTCCGCATATCGAATTCAGCTTTTACGTCCGCTGGCATGTTCCCGTGGCAACTAAAGCACTTGTCCTTGAGGAGTGGCAGTACTCGTTTGGCAAACAATAGTTCTGCTTCTTCACTATCGCTGACGTCCGCCTGAGTGGTAGCGATTAGGGAAAGAAAAACCAACAAACTGAAAGCGACACAATACTGACCGAAACGTCTCATTCGAAAACTCCTCGAATGCTATTCTAATCGAGCGTTCGGGAAGTCGTCCAGCTTTACCAAGCGGCACCAGATAATGCCGAGCCTAAGGGACCATCCGTAAATAAGTTGCCGTTTTAGCGGCACGGCGCAAGCCGTCCGGTGCCGAGAAACCGGAGGGCTCGCGCCCTTCCGCTAACTTTGAATTGCGGACGGTCCCTACCCCGCATTTTGTTTGCGAAATTTTTCTAAGGACTTTGATACTCTAACACTGTCAAACTCGTAGTCGATTCGAATTATTAGGCCATCGGAGAATTCAAAATGGAAATTGACCCAATAGGCAGGCAACTCGTTTCCTTGATAGCTAACTTGGTCGTCCAACCTTGCCACGACGTGATCTTCGCAAACCATATAAACTGGCTTCAGAATTTCACTTCTTCGAGTAAAAGTGCCGAAGAATCGATTGAGAAACTCTTGGAAACCCGTCTTTCCGATCCACACACCTGCGAACGAGAATTGATTCGGATCCGCTGGGCAATTTAATACAAAATCGTCGGCCAAAATATCACAACAGGAATTTAGCATGCCGGAACAAAGCAAATCAAAGCTCTCAATAAACCGCCTTGCTTTCGATTCCAAGTCGATCGTTAGATCCGCGAATGTGACGATTTGACCCTCGACTGACATCGCCGCCGCCAAGTCTTGAATCGTCTCGGGCCTCAGTTTCCCACCGGTCTCGGCTTTGCGAATGACGCGATCGGAGTAGCCTGAACGCTGACTCAACTCGACTTGGGTCCAGCCTAACTGCTTTCGGAATACTCGAAAGGCCATTCCATTAACTGAATAACATCTATTTTTCTTATGCAAATTATTCCTCGGACACATGGGGCATCTATTCGAGTCTAAGCAGATACGCGATGAACTCAATCCTCGAAGGGATGTTTCTGTTATGGGAGCTACGATGCTCACTGGAATCGATTCGTTCCGACGAAAAAAACTTGGGCTTACCGTATTAGCGAGGCGGCAACGCTTATGTATCCAGAAAACCGGAATGAACCGCAGCTCAAGGCTGCCGGATTCTCACCGCGTCGGGCTTGGGGCAGCCGGCCTTACCTGGGAGCAGACGCTGAAGGTTTGCCCAGGTTCTTTCACTTGCTCCGCGATGTTGCTCGCAGACTTGTATGGCTTGGGTGGACATTTGTTCGCGCTTTGTCGTTTCGGATAGCATGGACTCTAACCAAGGTTGCAGGTCCTCGGGAGACTGCAACTGCTCGCTTGCTTTTTCGTCTAGCAAGAGTCTTACAATATCGGAGAAATTGCGGGTGTTCGGACCAAAGCAAGTCGCTACGCCATATGCACATGGCTCTATCATGTTTTGGCCGCCGCGGTCGCCGAAGCTTCCGCCCACGAATCCGACATCGGCCAGTCCCCACCACCAACGCAATTCTCCAACCGTGTCACCCAGGAAGATTCGCCAACCTGGATCGGTTACCGCCGTCTGGCATGTGGTTCGCCGAAGCCAGGGAAGCTCAGTCGCCGCGATCATATTCGCGACTTCTTCAAATCGCTCCGCATGCCGCGGTACGAGGATGAGTCTGAGTTGTGGGAAGCGTTTGGCAAGTTCGAGGAAAGCGGTGAGGACGATCGATTCCTCTGGTGCCTGGGTGCTGCCAGCGAGGAACACTAGCGCCGACGGCTCACTCAGGCCGAGGAGTTCTTTTCGTGTTGCGACTTCGCTAGCAAATCGGTTGCCGGTCGCTCCGTCAAATTTGATGTTGCCAGTTACGGTTAGTCTTGCCGACGGAACCCCAAGTTTTTCGAAGCGAGTTGCATAAGATTGAGATTGAGCACCGACCCAATCGATCGATTGCATGCATTTTCGGACCAGGTACGGGATGCGTTCGTAACCGTTGAAACTGCGTTCGCTTAAGCGTCCGTTGATGATGGCGACAGGGTAACCTGCTTTTTCCGCTTGTAAGAGCCAGTTGGGCCACAGTTCGAGCTCAGCCAGGACGATAAGTCTGGGTTGGAGAACGCGAAGGGTTTTTTTGATTGACCACGTGAAGTCAAAAGGTGTGAAGAATAGATGATGTTTTGGAAAAAGTATTGTCGCCAAGTCCATTCCGCTGTCGGTTGAGACCGATATGGCCAAGCTAAGATCCGGTCGCTGTGTTTCGAACGTTTCCACGATGTTCCGCAATATTTGCACTTCACCGACGCTAACTGCATGCAGCCACACAAAGGTAGGAGACTTCGCAGAATTGCGACCAGCAGCTAGCCCCGACGGCTCAGATTTCGGGGGAACTTTGCTCAGTCCAAACAATCTAACCGTCCAGCCTCGACGGTAGCGTC
The DNA here is from genome assembly GCA_043744075.1 of Pirellula sp. GTDB lineage: Bacteria > Planctomycetota > Planctomycetia > Pirellulales > Pirellulaceae > JBKCUI01. Next base: position 6,999 of record JAYTVL010000657.1, read on the forward strand.
CATGTTTCCAGCTCCGCCAAGCAACCCAGGGACTAACAGTGATCAGCAAAAACAAGTACAATACGTTTAGCAAGACTGCCATTTGGAAAGCACGATTGAGTTTTTTGCAACTAACGATGGCGAGTACAGAACCCGCTTTTCCTCGCTATTGCGGCAGCATAGTTAATTCTACTAACTAACGCGACTCGCAATTAGCTCGCGCGTCGTGTTAGGTAATCAGTAATTTGTATATTGACAAATCGGGCCCTGGGCTAGCGCCCGTCGGCTCACGAACAAACAATCATGAAAAACGCAGTACCCGTCTCAGTCACAACGCTCGATTTGGATGAGTCGCAAAAGCCCCCGAGTGAAGTGTCGACAGTTTATCGTCATTGGTGGATTGAGGCGTTGGCAGTTGCGATGTTCATTGTCGCTTTGATGGTTGGACTCGATTTTTGGAGAGATTGGTTTTCTTCGGTCGATCGGGTTATTTGCAGCATATGCGTGCTCGTTGGATTGATTGTGGCCTTTATTCGTTCTGCCTGGCTGGGTGAACAATCTACGGGACGGTTCGTAATTGCCGCGTTTCTTTTCAGTTTGGCTGTCGTAACAATATGTATGAGCTTTTCCCTCGGGCGACCGAAGTTGAGCGGAATTGCCTGCGGGCTGATCCTTGCAGCGTGGTGCTCCTTGAGGATTCTTGGTGAGAACGTGCAGCATAGTATGATGCTCGGCTTGGTTTTTGCGATTCCGTCAGCGATCGACGCGATGGATGCACGCGGTGCTTTCGAGTGGCTGGAATCGATTGCGATCAACGTGACCTCTGGGCTAGCAGATGCTGCGGAACAGTCGCATGTTCGTGAGGGGAGCCGTCTCATATTTGGTTTGGGAGTGGCCGACCGGTTTTCATGCGTTGGCAAATGGGATAGCGTCGTGAGCTTTTTAGGCATTGCGGTCTTTTGCGTTTTGGCGTTTCGAAGAAATTTGCTATCTGGACTTATTGCAATTGCCATGGCGGCAATAGTTTGGATCTCCGTTCGAGCTTCGGCGTGGGTTGGCCTGGCCTGGATGGGAATTCGAAATGGAATTTGGTACGAGTGGTCCTTTGGATTCGAAGTGGGACTTTTCCTATTGGGCGCTTTCTTGGTAATCAGTATCGATCAGTTTTTTTCGGCCATGCTTGAACCTATTCCATTTGAGTTCATCAACACGGACTTTCCCCTTTTTGCATTCATTTGGAATTGGCTATGCGGTTTACCAACCTTTACGGTAGCTGTGCCCCAACGTGAAAGCTATTTTGGTGAAATCGACGACGATTTCGAAAGAGCAGAATTGGAGTGTTAAGAATGGCGAGTTCACATATTGCTAAAAATGCACTTTGGCTCGGAAACGAATTCCTGAAAATATTCTATAGTCCGGTAGGTGTTGCTGGCGGATTCATTGATGCGTTTCGTGGATGGAAGTTCTCTAGAAGCTGGGTGCGATTTTGGTTTCATTTACCTTCCTTGTTGTTACTGGTTTCTGTCTACCTCATATTTGGCTTTTCGGTTTTTAGTAGAGTCGATAGTCGAGTTCAGTTGTTTACGGTCGAAAGCGAGAAACGATGTACCACAAAAATACTTGAGGCAGTTTCGGACGAATTGCATGAGAAAGACTTTTGCAAAGCAATTGCCTGGGACTCTGTAGTTCAAGTTGAATCCAAATCGAATCTTATTACTGATCTCAAGAATCGATACGTAGAACTTCTGAGCAAAAGAATACTTTCCATTCAGCCGGCGAACCAATCTGCTCATTATCGCCTTGGTTTGATCTACAATTTGACAGGCCAACCAGAGGCGGCAATATCGGAAATGACCGAACTTGCGAATGGCAAATTTGGCGAATGCCCACCAGCGAATGCGTGGATGGCCAAGGAGTTGTTGAAACAAACGGTCGCAGGCGTTCAAGTATCGTCTAAAAAGTTGATGGACTACTTGGAATTGGCAATTAAGTGGAAAGATGTCGATTTTCGATTGATTTCGTACTACGCAAAAATGTTGGAAAATTTAGGCATGGCCAACAAAGCCGTTGCAGTCGCAAAGCAAGCAGCCCAAGGCCGGCCGGAATTGAATCTGGAGCTTGCAAGACTTTACCAACGACTTGGCTACAAAGAGGAGCTTAAATCCGCGGCCAACTCGGCCGAAGATATTTTCAACAAAAGACTCAATACGTCCAATGAGAAGGAGTCGGATCGGCTTGCGGTTGCAGAAATGCGCAAGATTACTGATCGTCTGGAGCAAGCGGCTGAGATACTGTCGGAAGGCTTGCTGACTAAGAGCAGTGGCCCTGCGACCAAGAGAGAGTTGTCTGAGATTCAACGATTGATGTTTACAAAATCGGTCTTTAGAACAGATGCCGGAGTGTTTCAAGTGGACCTTCCTATGCTCGAAAAGGCTGCTGAAACAGATCCGTTGAACCCAAGTATTTCTGGCGAAGTTGCAAACTTGCTAAAGCTAAAGGTCACTGCGACGCCAAAGCTGGTAACTATACTCAGAAATCAGATCAAACAGGGCACCAGTAGCGCATCAACCCATATTGCCTTGGCAGAAAGGTTGTTTAACGAAGGGAAAATGAAAGGCGCCATCAATAACTGGGAAATCGCGTTAGCGAAGGATCCTAAAAATTTGGGTGTAATGAACAATCTATCGCTTAGCTTGGCAAAGGACGACGAAAAGAACATTCCTCGCTCGCTGGAGATCTTAGCCAAAGCAATTAAGCTGGCCCCGCAAAACGCTGAACTTATGGATACGCTAGGCGATGTATTGGTTATCGCAAAGCGTCCAATCGAGGCTATTGCCAAGTATGATCTTGCTGTCCGTCTCGACAAGACTCGAATCAATACCCGCAAGAAACAGCTTGAAGTATATCAAGCCAACGGCAGGCAGGATATGGCCGACGTAATTCAACGTGTGATCGAGAAGATGGAACGGGAAAACGCGATCGAAGAAGCTAAGACTAAATAAAAAGATGTGATTTTATAGTACCCGTCACACTCCGTGTGACGTCCGCAGTTCAAAAACCT
>JAYTVL010000658.1:0-10013 GCA_043744075.1 Pirellula sp.
CGAGGCAACGAGTCCCGTATGCGACGCAAATCGCAGGGACTCGTCGCCTCGTCCACTACTATCAAACCCGAAATCTTAGCTGTCACAATGCACTAGCGCGGGCACTTTTTCTCTACGACAGGGTGCAGACTTGAACAGCCCGCAGGCTGACTATTTTTTTATTTTTCCAATTTTTGGGCTTCGCGTGAGCCATTTCGGTCGCGAAGCACGCATGTATAGCTGAGGAATCGCCAGATCAAGATCCGCAGTCTTGAATCCCTGATCTCATGCCACAGCGAATCTTCCAAGAAACATAGCCAGTCCAACCCCAAAAGAGAACCGAATCATGAAACTATCTAGCTTGTTGTCCTCACTGAAGATGCAACGATCCGCAAAAGCAAATGATCGCACTCCTTCATTTCGCCGACTGCCGGGACTCGAATATCTTGAAGATCGCAGATTGATGACGCTCGGGCCAACGTGGGTCGCGCCCGTGCAGGTCTCTCCCCAGTCGGGGAACTGGCTCCCGCCAGTCTCGATCGGTGTACATTCAGGTGGCATCGTCCGGGGCGATAGCGTCTCCAGCGACTTCGGCATCATCGCTAGCTACACCTTCGCAGCGCAAACGACAGACGCGACAGGACGCGTGCTTGTAGCGGGACAAAATATAAATGATTTCCAAAACAATGTAACGCGGTATAACACCGACGGCTCGTTAGATAAAACCTTCGGGGATGGCGGTACGGCTCTCAGTCACATACTGCACTCTTTCTCTGGTGGTCTTATTACGCCGATTGGCGCAAAGGTGGCCCTAGACTCACAAGGGAGGATCTTGGTGACGAGCTATATCGGCGATGCCTATTATTTTTTGGACAATTATATGCTTACTCGCTTCTTGCCCGATGGTACCCCTGACCCGACATTCGGCGATCTTGAGGATGTAGCCGGCACTGGCACCTCGGTGAGGTTAGCCGGAGCGTTCAACGACCCCAACGATGCGGCAAGCGCCCCTTTTAGCTACAGCTGGACAGTGACCCCTAGTAGCGGTCCCGCAGTCACCGGGCCCAGTGGCTCCTTAAACGCCCCCCTGACTGCCGGCCCACGAGACTTTCGGTCCCCATTTTACAACCCGGGCAATTCCGACTACCTAAGCAGCGTGCCTGACTTAGCTTTCACCGCCGTCCCTGGACGCAGCTACGCCACAACATTGACGATAACTAATACGTTTGGTGTCGTTACGTCCCAAAACAGGACGGTAACCGTCAGCTCGGCAATCGCCGGTACCTCTGGTAATGACATCATTCAAATCGATAAAGGAACAACTGCGGACACTTTAAAGACTACCATCAACGGTACCGTCACGGACAACATCGCAGCTGTAGGCGAGCTTTTTGTATCAGGACTAGGTGGTAACGATACGATTACCGTAAATGCCTCCTTGGCCGGTGGAATGCTCCTTGCCGGTCAAGATGGCTCCGATACTTATAACATCACTTTCGGCGCTAATCTTTTAGGCAAGGTGCGAGTTGTTGATGATGGGGCTACAGGCACAGACGCCATTACGGTAAACGGGACACCGGGCAACGATGTGATTTTCAAAAACAATGCGGAAGTCACGATTAGCAGTCCCTTCCAGGAACAGGTACTGACAACTGGCATAGAAACGCGAACGATCCACGGAGGCACTGGCAGCGATACGATCACGGATCCAGGCAGCGATACGTTTCTGTTCGGCGATGAGGGCGATGATACCATTATTATCGACGCAACCACGGGTACCGGAGTAAGCGCGTTCGGTGGGGAAGGAAACGATAGTTACATCATCAACTTGGGAAGCTTGGCTGGGCCAGTGACAGTTACTGACACTGCAGGCTCCAATACAGTGCAAGTTATCGGTACTCCTGGGAGTGACGATCTGACGCTGACTTCAACAGCGACGAGTTCGCAGTTGGCAACAGGCACGGGAGAAACGATCAACCTCAATGTCGGGGGAGCGACTGCGACAGCCCTTGCGATCGACGGTGGCGCAGGTACGAACAACGTCAGCCTTGTCACCGTTCCGGGCGTCTCGCCCCCAGTTCAAGTTACCGCAACCCACGTGGCCCTAGTCATCGGGATGATCACCGCGCCTGTTGACCCTAAGCAGGTGTCGACAATCATCCCAAACGTTAGCGCCAGCGCCTCGTTTACCGAAATGGACCTCGTCGATAGCCACACGGCCGTCTGGGACTGGGGTGATGGCACTGGCACTAGCACCGGCACTGTCACGAGGCCGATTAGCTCTGCGACTAGTTCCGTAACCGGCAGCCATGCTTATAGCCGTGCGGGGGTCTATACCATCACTCTCACGGTCACGGATATGTATGGTGCCTCGGCCCAAACAGTATTTCAGTACATCGTCATTTACGATCCGTCTGCCGGCTTTGTAACCGGTGGTGGCTGGATCAACTCACCAGCGGGCGCCTATGCCGCTAACGTGTTGCTTACCGGCAAGGCGAACTTTGGTTTTGAGTCCAAGTACCAGAACGGCAACAGCGTTCCGACTGGTAACACTGAGTTCCAATTTAGCGTGGCCAATTTCAAGTTTAAGAGCACCGCCTACGAATGGCTCGTCGTCTCGGGTGCCAAAGCCAGGTATCGCGGGACCGGCACGGTCAATGGGGCCGGCAGCTACGGCTTCGAGCTAACCGCCTGGGACGGCCAAGTTAGCGGCGGCGGCGGAGTGGACAAATTCCGGATCAAGATCTGGAATCAGAATCAGGGCAATGGCGTCGTTTATGACAACATGATGAACGCCGCAGACGGAGCGGATCCGACTACATCCCTTGGTGGTGGTAGCATTGTTATTCACAAGAGCGGCAGCAACCTTGTACTCAATGCGGGTGCAAATGGTTCTCCAAGTGGCTCGGCACGGTTAACCGATTCTCAGCTTTCAACCGGCTTGGCAGATGCCATCGCAGCGTGGGAGACGCAAGATTTAACGTCAACTCAACTACGAGATTTGCAGGGGCTGACAGTAGGCGTAGCGGACCTACCTGGCAACCTCTTGGGACTAGCTTCCGAGTCGACCAACTACGTGTGGGTCGATGCCGATGCTGCAGGCTATGGATGGTCGTTCACGACGGAGGATCTGCGCTCTGGCGGGGTGGATTTACTCTCGGTGCTAACGCACGAGCTTGGCCACAAATTGGGTTATGACCATGACGTAATGGGCGAATCGTTGAACGTAGGTGAACGACATCTAGCGATGCAACATGACCGAGTGATTCCTTACTATGCGGAACTAGGTAAGCTCGTGACGAACGGATTGGGAACACTTAGCCAGCAGATACTCAACCGCAATGCCGATTTTGATCTTGATCTGCGACATGTTCGCTCATCATCGGCTGAGATGAATGACATAGTGGATCAATCTTTAGCAGACTGGTCCGACGACAATAGCTGGGCAGTCGGGTCGAATGGGCATTCAATACTGGATGAGCGCCAGAGCTTGCGGGAACGCAAAACGCTTTTGCACGCGAATGACAAATTGAATGAAGATCTGCTCGATGAGTTGGCTATTGCGGTTAGCTTGTAGTCCCTGCTCTTAGAAGATTGCGGTGAGGATTGCCGTGCCTTGTGAGCAACGTAGGCTAGGCTCTGTATCAAAACGTAGCATAGGCATCTTGCTTGTGAGTGATAATCCTGGAATCTCAGGCTGGAAGCCTAAGCTACGTTTATTGATGGATGGCTTTAGAAACAAAGCCTAGGCTACGGTGGCATCAAATGCGGTAGAACCTTAGGCGGCTGAGGGTTAGAATCGTGGCTTTCAGCCGGAGTGCGCTACATGCCGCTTGGAATTGATCCGCGAGTTGATTTCGCTTGCAAACTAATGCTCGGTAGCCCTGACCATCCAGCGGTCACGATCCATTTTCTCAACTCGATGCTGCGACCAAAAGTGCCTGTCGTCGAGGTTGAGATTCTCAATCCGCTCGTGGGCAAGGAGCGATCCGAAGACAAGCTGATTGTGCTGGACGTATTGGCTCGCGATAGCTTGGGTCGGCGTTTCAATATCGAAATGCAAACACGCCTGCCACTGTCCTTTCCCAATCGATTGCTGTACTACAACTGCAAGAACTTCCTGCGGCAATTGCGGGAAGGTGAGGGCTATAGCGAACTGTGTCCCGCCATCAGCATTTGTCTTGTCGATCGTCGCATGCTTGAACATCCATCGAGCGAAACTCGCTGGCACCACAGTTTTCGTCTTCGCTGCGACCAGGATTCCGAGCTGATACTGACCAATGATTTCGAATTTCACATCTTCGAGCTACCCAAGTTCCATCCGTCAGGCGATAATATTGGGGACTTGTCAGCGGAAGAGAAGTGGCTGTACCTTTTTACGCACGCTTCGATTATGGAGCCGGACCAGCTATCCGAACTATTGGGTGACGATCCGTACCGCGAAGCTATCGGAGTATTGCAAATGATTTCAAAATCACCAGAAGATTACCAATACTACGAGGACCGCCTCAAATTCTTGCGCGATGAACAGGGTAAGCTTCTGGCTGCCAAGCAGGAAGGCGAACAGCTCGGCCTTGCCAAAGGCCGTGTAGAAGGCCGCGTAGAAGGCCGGGTTGAAGGCCGAGAAGAAGGTCGAGAAGAAGGCAAGCTGGCAGGTAAGATCCAAACGCTCCAAGAACTGCTTGGAGATGCGGTATCTACGGACGATGCGTTACTATCCCGCGATCGCGAAACGCTTAGGACTGAGCTTACCGCCCTCCAAGCACGTCTCCGACGCCGCGACGTCTAACACAATTACACGCACGACCGCCATCGTAGCTTAGCTACAGCTAATTCTGCAAATGAGCCGTATTCTGCTCCTTCATCAATGTATCGGGGCCTTTCCTTTAGTATGATTATTGTTTCAAGCAAACTTTTTTTCTTTCCTCAATACGTCGCGGGCTCCAACATGATAGCACGATCGCCATTGACTAAGTTGTCCTTGAAACTACTCCTTACGGCTAGCATCTTCGACTTGTTGGGAATGGCAATGATTCCATGTTCCATTGCTCAGGAGAAAGCAACGGAAGAAGCCAAAAAACGAGTGGCCAGCAAACTGGTGGCTACTAATGCGGACGCAAAACAAGCCGCAAAGAAAATCGTGTTAATTGCAGGCAGGCCCTCGCACCCAGCTCGAATGCACGAGTTCAATGCCGGCGTACAACTTCTCGCCAAATGCTTGAAGGATGTTACTGCAGTGAAGGCTGAATTCGTATTGAATGGCTGGCCAAAGGACGAGAGTATATTCGAAGATGCTTCAGCTGTCATCTTTTACATGGATGGAAGCAAAGGACACGAAGCTGTTCAAGAAGATGGACGACGATTGAAGCTGATCGACCAGTGGGTTCAACAAGGGGTCGGCATCGGATGCATGCATTACGGCGTTGAAATCATCCCCGATCAAGCGGGCGCCCAATTCAAGCGATGGATCGGTGGCTACTACGAAAACATGTTTTCTTGCAACCCTATCTGGGAACCTCAATTTACTCTGTTTCCCGATCACCCCATCACTCGCGGAGTCAAACCATTTCAATCCAAGGACGAATGGTACTTCAATATGCGTTTTGTTTCAGACGTCCCAGGAAATACAACAGCCGATTTTGGCGGGACCAAATTTGTCCCTATTTTGGTAGCGTCACCATCCGATGATGTTCGTGACGGACCGTACGTTTATCCAAAGGGACCTTACCCGCACATTGAAGCTCAAAAAGGACGTGCCGAAGCCATGATGTGGTCGATCGAACGAGCCGATGGTGGTCGTGGTTTCGGATTTACCGGTGGCCATTTTCATGACAACTGGGCAAACGACAACTTTCGCAAAGTCGTATTGAATGCCTTTCTCTGGTCTGCCCACCTTGAAGTTCCAATAAATGGCGTCGAATCCAAAGTGAGTGCTGAAGAACTAGAAGCGAATCTCGATCCGAAGAAGAAATAGACTTTCGATTTCACTGCGGGTGAAACCCGGGATGAAACGAATTTCGATTCCATTCCAGAATTTCGAAAGTCTCAATCGTGGTTTCGTGTATGCGACTTGGTTCCAATATCGGGCGTTTTTTCCACGAAACTTCGGTATCAAGACCCCTTTCCTCACTTACGAGATTTTTGTCGGTCCCAAGCCCAATTTGCTCTAAGCTGCCATTGCTCAACTTAACTGTCAAATAGTCCGAAAGTGTCATCGCGTCGTACACGTTGTCCTCACCCCGCAGATCAAGCCATTTTGATAGTTCATTCCCCTCGTCGCTTTGTTCCCAAATCTCCCAGTCATCGCATTCAATTGCATTCCATTCAATCAAAGACTTGCTTCCTGCAAAGACGCACTCCCATGCCCTGCGAACAAACGGGATAGGATAGGGTTGCGAGTTGTTCAGGTTTGATCGCATCCACGGTCGTTGTGTATAAGCGGTTACGTTTCGAAGAGCTATCCTTAACGGTACGCCTGTTCGCACAGCGTTTCGGCTACCATTCATTTCAAACATCGAACCCGCGATTGCCAGCCAACTGTTTTCGAGTTGAATTTCTGTACGAATGGGAATTGGCATTCGCACCCAATCGCATTGCCCTCGTACCGATAACTGGTGGCCGCTAACACTTGCGGGAAGTTTTGCAACATTGCTCAAAGACACATCTCCAAAGCCATCTTGCAGAGCAGAGTCAATCACAATGATGGATGGCAAAGCGGCTCTATTCAATGGGACCGAGGAGTCGACGGAATTGGTACTCAAGGAATTCAGATCATGCTGAACGGTGATGGAGCAGTTCTTAAACTGGAGTGAACCGTTTGAGCAAACCGAAAAGAGTGAGTGTCGCCGTGACATCGAACTCGCTCGCCAAAACACATCAATATCTTGCATAATTAGTTGGTTGCTAGCGCACTCAAACCAAGCAAGTGCGGAAACAGGATCGGTTGGCGATTCAAAGCCATCGATATTCCATTGGCATCGTTGCCCAAAATCGCTTTGAATGGTTAGCTTTGAATTGATGGAGATAGTCGACATCAGACTGGCAAGCGACGTCGAAATGACGGACGGCTTGATGATGATTCGATTTATCTGTGGCTGGTCGTTCGCAAGTTCCATCGCCTGTTCAAGCGATCGAACTAGCAACCTACCCTTGTCGCTATCATTCGCAGCATGGGGATCGACAATTATTGTCCCTAAATCCGTTGGCTCTTCCACGGGCGATTTGGAGAACTTGGAAGGAAGGTCTGCAGGTGTGGGTTGTAACGTCTGACTGAAGGCAGGATTTTTATTTGGTGGAGCAACTGAGTTTTGAGTGTTACCTGATATGGCTATTTTGAAATCTATTTTTTTGTGCGCATCGGATAGGACGGGCGACATCGCTATTTCGGGAAATTCGATTAGGGGGCGAGGAATAGTAAATGTCGCACTCAAGTAGCTGCTGCTATGCATCCACAGAGTGGTCCCGAGAATCACCGAGAACGAAACGAGAAGAGGAAGCGTCGCTGCCAACCAAGTTCGTTGCGCCGCGGTTGGGAGATTTAGGATATTATCGGACGATTTTGCCCGTACTAACCCTTCGAGTTCCGCCAGCGATCGCAGGTCATGGATAAGATCTGCGGGCTCTCGATACCGATCCGATGGCTTCTTGGCCATCATTTTGCGGAGGATCGCAATCATTGAATCGCTAATATCCGATCGGAACATCCGCGGATCCTCGGGCATCTTGGTGCCGTGCATTAGGAGTTTTTGAAGTGCGGTTCCTTCTGGAAAGGGTGCCTGGCCAGTCAACAAGAAATAAAGGGTGCAACCAAGCGAGTAAATGTCGCTGCGAACATCTGCTTTTCTAGGATCGTGCGCCTGTTCAGGTGATATATAATCAAACGTTCCGAGCGTAACACCGCTGGCTGTTAGGTCATTTGTTGAAGTGTCAAGCTCTGTGGTACGGGCCAACCCCATGTCTACGAGCTTTGCTTGACCGGCTTGTGTTACCAAAATATTCGAAGGTTTGATATCGCGATGGACGACTTTTCTTTCAAATGCGTGTTGCAATGCTTCAGCAACTTGACGTGTCAAGCAGACCGCATCATCGATCGGTAACACGCCTTTTTTGAATACCAGTTCGCGAAGATTTGTACCTTCTACAAACTCGAAAACGATATAGCTCCAGTGCTGCGTTTCCCCAACATAGTAGACTCTCGCGATGTTGGGATGGTCTAACTTGGCTGCACTCTGTGCTTCGACCCGAAATCGCCTCATCGCTTCGTCGTCTCGGTCGGCAATCGGTACGACTTTGATCGCGACCTCGCGATCCAATTTTAGATCGCGACCGCAGAAAACGGCTCCCATTCCACCACTGCCTACCAAGGATTCGATCAAGAAATGGTCGAGCTTTTGGCCGAGCAATTGGGAGGCGGATTGCCGGTACCCCAATAAAGAAACGGGCTCGACTTTTCCAGTCGCTAAGCTTGGTGAATCTAGAAGCTCATCTTGCCGAATAACTGTTTTTTCCGAGTCCAGTCGTGAGAACTCAGGCTTGAGAACTGGCTCAGGCTGGAGTTCAAAAGTGGATTCGAGGGAATTGGGCATGGAGACTCGCCAACAAATTCGGTGACTCTAAAAGACTCAAGTTCATTTCATTCTAGGGCGTCGATCACAACATGTGCCGCAAACCGTGGGCTAGCGCCCTGCGGCTAATCAGCCGGAACGCGCTAGCGTCCGGTTCTGCCCGACTTATGATCGACGCCTTTCATTCTAGCCTAGATGCCCCGGAAGTGCGGTTCCAATATTGCTTTCCAAAGTCGGTCCATCCCGACGCAGACCAACCGCTCAAATCGTTCCAATCCTACAAATCAGTTGCGGAATAGCCAATTCACCGGCCCGTTGGATTCGGCGAAAAAGTCCACATGGCCAGCCCGATTAGACAAACTGGGGCGAGTAAGAGCCAAATTCCCATACCGAGTTTGTTGCCGTTGGGGGCAGCGTCTGCGACAGGCGTTGCTGGGGAAACTGAGGCCGCCAACGAAGTTTGGGTCGGAGATCCAGGAGGAAAAATTGCTGCTGGAAACGGTGAGTTCGTAATATTATTCGAATTCGGTAAGAAATCTCGTTGTGACGTCGCTTGGACCCAGGGAGAATTATTGGGATTGAGGGCAGGAATATTCTGGACGACAAAAGGAAATGAGGAAGGTATTTCGCCCGTTGCCGTGGTCGAATGTGTTGTTTGATTCAACTTCGGAAACTGAATAGCCCCAATTGCTGGCAATATGAGTGCCAAGCAACTGGATGCGCAGATTAGGATCAGACCTGTAAATTTCATGATTCTGTAGGAAGATTACGGGATGGATGAATCGGATCGCAGAGAATTTCAACGAGAGTAACACAGATTGCCCTCGCAAATCGACGTGAAAAGAAGCGGAAATTGGCACAATCCTTGGGATTTCCGATCAGGGCAAGCTTTCCAAACTATACTTTTATGAAATTTGAATGCCGTTTCCTTGCCTCTTGACTCAGAGTTTTTACTAAAATGAAAAAGAATAGAAAGAGCGACTTTCTTGCTGGGGCAACCTTTAGCTGTGGCTTGGTATTCGCTTCCACATGTTCAGGACAAGTCACCGTCAATTCAGTCCCTTTCGACGCGCAGGTTGGTTACGGAACAGTGATTCAGCAGCCGATCACGACGACGCCGACAAAGCATCTTGGTAACGGACCGATCGACATGAACAATTTGTCGGCGGACATCTTGAACTGCGAAGTCTGCCGTCAACGCCTTGGGCTGCCACCACTTAGCAGTGCAATTGTCCAAGGGGTTCCATCGAATCAAGTCATTTCACCGAACGGTTTGACGACAGTCTCGCCATTAATCGTTGCCGCTCCATTGAACAACGTCGCAGATGCAATCCCTCCGAAGACTGCGACATCGCCAGTGCCTGGGGAGTCGCCGGTTCGCACGCTAGCGCGGATTATTCATGCAAATGCAAACTAAAGTGGCCCCGGCTGCGTATAAGTTGTTAGTTTACAACACCTTACCCGCAAGCA
>JAYTVL010000659.1:0-10009 GCA_043744075.1 Pirellula sp.
AATCCGAAGAAAGTATCCGTCACACTCCGAGTGACGTTGCCTCAAAAACCAAAGGTTTTTGAACTGCGGACGTCACACGGAGTGTAACGGGTACTATAAAATCAAACCCTCTGAGCGTGCCACCCGTACCCTGGTATATTTTGCAATTGCGTCACCATCAACACCAATTCTTCCGTGGATTTCTTGCCGAGGACATCGACCGTTGCTCCAGAACACTTCTAGTTTGTTGTCTGGCTTCCATCAAGACGAGCGGGCTGTTGATTTACTGCGAATTTGTCAAGCAATATCAGCCGCAGGGCGCTAGCCCACGGTTTACGGCAAAGAACCAGACGCTAGCGCGTTCCGGCTAATTAAATCAACAGCCCGCAAGCTCGATGGAGAGCTTAAGCCCACGCCATTCGGATTCATTCCGGCGTGGTAACATCATCGTCTGGTGACATTTCACTTGGCAACGCTTAAAAATGTAAAAGGTTCGAACCTTCTGATGAGATCACTGGATGCTGACGTCGCAACCCGAAGTGAAGGCCGATTCCTAATACGACGGAACACAGTAGGATCCAAGCCAATCGCTCTAACCCTGTACCGGGGATCAGTTTCAAGAGGTTGGAATGTGAAAATACTATGGACGAAACGATATTGTAGGCGACTGCAACGGCTAGTCCAATTACAATACCAATCACAACATAATTGAGTGAATGTACCAAACCGTCCTGGACGTAGCCAATCATGAACAGTATACAAGCGATCATAGACGCCCATATGGCAAAGTGCATTGTTGCACTGTGTACCAGAGATTGATCTTCACTTCGAATAATCGAATACGCAGTGAATATTCCGAGAATATATCCGGAAATGATTCCACCCACCGAACCACCTAAGCTACCCGCAAGCGAAGACGCGGCACGGCGTGTACGTGTTGAAAATAGCCCAATGGTCGATCCGAGGCAGAGCCCCAACAATCCGAAATCGAGTGCGTAATTGCTAGTCCAAAAGGCCAAAGTGGCATCATGGTATTTCTTAAGCAATTCTGGCGATGGCGAGAGCCCGAGCTCAGGAAGTTGAGCAAACTTGTAGAACGGATCGACTGCGTGAACGATCGCACAACCGACGAGGCTTCCGGCCACGCATGACAGCAGACTTGACTGCAAGCCAGGTGCCCAAGTTCCAGACGGCGAGGCTGCAGCCCTCTCTGGTAGCAGTTCGGAATCAAGTAAACTCATTCGCCAGCCCCATCAAAAGAAGTAAAAAAATATTACAACCCAAATAGTGGTGCATCACAACAAAAACCCTTGGTTCACAGAAAGTGAGCCAAGGTTGATTGGAAATCTAAACAACGAAACTGCCAGTTATTTGGACATTACATTGATGTCCACCGACGACATTCCCTTAACAACGTCGATCACTATCCCAGATTTGTCCGGGTCAGAGAATCTCTCCGCAACCAAGGCTTTCGGTGCGCTTTTCATGACCTTCGTATACTCGGCTTCTGTTGGCATTGTTTGATCCGCATTTGGGTTTACCGGCGGAGCTTTCTCAGTGCTTACCTTGTTGACGGCGACCTGGTTTTTGCCGGCAACTACACGAATCTTGAACAAGCCATTTTGATCGCTCGTAGCTGAGCTATATGCGCCACCTCCTTTGCCGATAAAAGCAATACTTGCTCCCGATAGCGGCTTGCCGTCGCTTAACACAACGCCCTCCAAGGGAATCTTCTCGTCACTTGGTCCGCATCCGGGAATAAGGAGCACAAGTGCGACAACTGCGATTCTAAAATTACTCATGGTCATATCTTACTACTCCAAGTTCGCAACAGTACCTTCAGCTTTTGAACCAAGCCGATTGTATGCAATCAGGTCAATGCTCTGTGAAAAGAACTGTACGGAACCGTCGCCCATCATAATTTGGGCGCCACCGGTATGCCTTGATTTGAAGCCTTCTGCGGTGTTCCAATTGCAACGAGCTTCGCAACCGGTTTTGCCTGCCGCTAAAGCAGCCGGAACATCTACATATCGTGTGTCCCAATTAATCGGAACCTGCGTGTATCGACCCCACTGGTTGCCATGGCTCCAACCAGTGCGCGCGTGTGCCGACCAGTCGGCTATTGTTTCGCCAAAGAAGATGGTGTTAGATAAGCCGTCGGTAACGTCGCCAAACTTGCCACAGTAACCACTGTTGGCTCCAGTTGCAGTTGGGCGAACACCGCCTGTACGCGTGAACGGACCAGCCGGCGCTGCGGCGGTCGTTCCCGCCAAACTTCTGGCAACAAAGGTATTGAAAAGCGGGCACAAGCAAGCGGCATTGTTCGTCATGGAGTTGGTTGGTCCCATGCTAAAATGATAATTGGATGGTTGAACATTAGCGTTGGCCAATCCGTTGATCGTACCACCGTTATATCGGTCGTTATTATCGGAAGGGCAAATGTATCCTGGTATGCGTATTCCACGCAGCAGCTCGCCACCGGCGAGATTGTTCGGATTGGCTGGGTCAATTGCACGAGCGTCGTCGGTTGGATACTTGTCACTTTCAAACTGACCGTATAGTGCTGCTTGCTCTATGAATGGCAGAATACGAACCAACAAGTGAGTGCGATTTCCTTCCGCGCCGGCAAATCGTTGAAAGGGGGCCGGTGCTTGTACAAAATTCCCGCCATAGAAACATGACCCTGGAGGAATTCGTTTGAACGTACTTTCGTAATTGTGAATCGCCAATCCAATCTGTTTGAGATTGTTACTACATTGCATCCGTCGAGCTGCTTCGCGAGCCGCTTGGACCGCTGGCAAGAGCAACCCCACCAAAATACCGATGATTGCAATTACAACCAACAATTCCACAAGCGTAAAGGCTTGCCTTGATTTTCGACTAACAATCATAATTTGTCTCCATTATTTAAGAACAAAAAACGCGAACTAGCCAATCTGAACGGCTATTGTGAATATAACCAATACTTGATAACGGTAACAACCCCTCGATAGCCAATTTTCGAAAAAAAGAAACCCTTGTGTCTGCAAAAAGGGCGTTCACTGCGGCCTTATGCGCCTGTTGCCCATTCAAGGACAAATGGCGGGGACAATTGGGGACGCAGGAAAGCGCCGTGATAAACCGGATTGGAGTTGGGAATGGAAGACCCGCTTCCAAGTTGCCACGCCTGCAGTTATCGCCAAAGAGATAGCGCTGTACTGCTAACAAAACGCGGAAATTCCTAGCTCAGTGCGTTTCAATCGGACTAGGCCTGTAGTGCAGCCTAATTCCTTTGCAATTGCTGCGTCCGATATTCTGCCCATCTTGCTCACGACTTCTTTTGTCCATTTTAGGCTGCTTCGACGCTTGGCGGGGATGCCCAGTTCAAGTCGCTTCTGCGCGACAAATTGAAATGACACGCCTAACTCTAAGGCGAGGTCCTCGTCCGGGATTTTCCCTACTCGCTTGAGCATTGCCGGTTTCCAATCGAATGGTCCCGCATTCTTGAAAGGTGGAATACCTAGTTCCGCTCTCTTTCGAGCAACGAGTGTTGGCGAAACACCGAGTAGCTCCGCAAACTGTGTGTCGAGCATCGTACCAATTTGTTTCAATTCGCATTTGTTCCAATGCCTTTCATTGTGAGCGCAAGGTGCGATGCCAAGTGACTCACGCTTGGAAGTGACGTTCCGCTGTGGGATTTTCCATTGTCGAGCCAACTCATGGTCTGGGTACTGACCTAGTTGAGCAATGACTTCTTTGGTCCAGCGAACGGTTCCCTTGCGATCGAACGGCGAAATACCAAGCGATCGTCGCCGATGGCATACTTGCTCCGGTGTGATCCCAAGTTTTCTCGCAAGCGTTCCATCTGAAACAGTCCCGAGCAACGCCGTTTCATTTTCTTGCCAGTCGTGGGCTGTTGGCACAGTGTAGTCAGCCAACGGTATAGCATGCAACGCACGGTAAAGGCGAATATTTACCCTCGAAACGTTGAATTGGTCGGAGATCTGCTTGTCTGGGACTTTGCCGATCAAGTCAATCACTTCTACGGGAAGCTCTGGAGCTGGGTCCATTTCGCTTTTTCCAAACGGCAGGATCTGCATTTCGATGCGTTTCATTTTGACCGAGGTTGCCGAAATATCGTATTCCCTGGCCAATCGCCCGTCTGGAATTTCACCCAATAGATCGAGCATCCTTTTGGTCCAATCGATGTCCTGATTTTTAGTGTACGGTTCGATTCCTAATTTCTGCCGGTGAACAGTCACCGTGCAAGCTGCAACTCCCCAGCGTTTAGCAAGGAACGCATCCGATGATTTTCCTAGGCTGGCAATTCTTCCTGGAGTAAGACTCAATCTGCGAGTCTTCCGTTCCGACTTGGGATTTTCAGGAATCACATGCGCATCGATTCCCAATTCGCTTCGTCGTTTACGAACCCAATACGGCGACATGCCGAGGAGTTTTGCCAGCTCGGTATCAGGCATGGTTCCAAGCTGCTTTTCCATTTTCTTTGTCCAAACCACATCCTCAGCATTCGTTCGCTCGGTGATATGCCCCAGTCTCCTTCGTCGCACCTGGATGGATCGAGGGGAGATTCCAAACCTCAGTCCGATGATCGAATCCGACTCCGTTCCAATTGCTTGGTCAATCTCATCGGTCCACTCTACTTCTCGGTAAGCCAGCAGCACTGGCTTGGCAGTTGTATTGGTAGTGCTTTTTCTTTTGGTGGTCTTCATCTTCGGGCGATATTTCAGCTTGGGCCGCAAACAGAGCAAATCAGTTGGCAAATCAAAATATTCCCATCGATGGTCATCCTGTCAAGTAACTGGGGGGATTAGAGGTATCGCTTGATCGCGGGTGCTACGACCCGAAGTCGTCGCAATTGCCGTTGTAGTTCTTCGCTTGCGTTGCTCTCTTTGGCCTCATAGCGAAAAAGCTCGCCGCGAAGGACTTGTTTCGCATGGGCTCGATGGACGGCTATCGAATGAGACACTTGCGAAGCAATACTGCAGTCGGTGACAATAATCGCCACTTCTGAATTCCTACGTTCCGACAACATGTCCCAGTTATAGCTTCCCACCATTGCCGTTTGCCCATCCACGACGAGTGATTTCGCATGGAGGATATTTCGTCCTTGAAGCTCAAACAATTCAATTCCCGCTCTGAGCATCCAGCGTCGCTCGTTGACATAACCAGCATGTTCTACGATCTGATTAGCGGACTCCAAGGAATTGGTTAGCACCCTTACTCGAACGCCTCGGCGAGAAGCATCGATCAGCATCGATTTCAAGTCATTTGAGATAGCAAAATAGGGCGTCTCAATTTCGATGCTGGTGCGCGAATGTTGAATGAGTCGCAGCATTTCTGGGGCGATGGCTTCTCTCTCGTTTTTGGGTCTCCCGACGAAATCATGTAGAAACCGCGTGTTGCAATCATTGACTTCCGTGGCGGGGAAACTGATATCAGAACCGCATAAATTGGCAGCGGCAAGCGGAACTGCGCTGGTGTTGGCAAGCCACGCCCGAACCTGCTCCATTGCCTCGTTTCTTTCCATACAGTTCCACTCAGGGTGCCTTTGAAGTTTGGCAACTTTCGGTGCTTCGGCACGATGAAGGCTCGGTTGAGCCGAAACGGGATCTTTCCAACGTTGATCAAAGTACTCAGCGGCTTCGCACGTCACTTTACCTGTGATATAAACATCGCGATCCACATACTTTCGATTTCCGACTCCAAAAAACTCCTGTTCAAGGTTGCGTCCACCTGTAATCAAGTAAGCTCGATCGACAATAAACAACTTGTCGTGCAATCGCTGACGACCTAGCTCCAACTGATAGCGTACATCAACTGGCCGCTCTCGAACAGGAATTCGATTTTCAATCAAATACTGCATTAACGCCTTGGGCATGACATTGCTACCGACATGGGCGTCGGTCATGATGCGAATGGAGATGCCACGGTCGACGGCTCGAAGAAGCGCCGCCAACAACTGCCCCGATGTGTCATCATCGGAAATTTCGTAATAGGAGATATCAATGGAAGATTGGGCGCGTTCGATTAATTCGAGCCGCAACGAAAAAGCTTCCACTTCGCTATGAAGCAATTGGATGGTGGCTGCACGCGCGCATTGGTCGGCTAAGCACGCCGACAATGCTAAAGCCAGAAACACCGACGTCCAAATCGAGCGATTCAAAACCATAACATCCGTGAAACGTTGAAAGCAGAGTGACGAGTTCGATACTAGTAATTATAGATCAAACTAAGTTACTTCGACTGGCGTTGGTTGAGTATTCATCGAAAAACAGTGTTAAAATAGAACGATTGTGCGAGTCGACTCGAGCTATCAATCGGTTATGACCGGCTAGGAGGCACAACTGGCTGCTACATCGCGTCATACGCAAGATTCCCGCTGAAATCCGTCCGGCACGGCGAAGCCGTGCCGGACGGATTTCAGCGGGCGATTCGTTGTGGCGATAGATGTAGCTGTCAGTTGCCGTCCCGCTAGCTTTACGCCAAATGGCACTCACTTTGTAAAATTTGAGCCTCAATGCGCTAGCATGAGGGCCGGATTTGCCAGTGACTACTAGCCTTCCAGCCGCACGCTAGCGCGTTGCGGCTCAAAGTGAGTGCCATTGGGCTTTACGCCAACGGAAACGATTGCATTCGCAAGAGTTGCATGATTTGGTTCAGGATGCTGGTGACGTCGTTCATACTGGGGCGGGATAATCGGATAATCGTCAACGATGGATCAAACCATGCTTTATAAACTACTACTGTACACTATGGACCACAGTAAGTGAAAATAAATACTCTGACTACCATATCCCGACAAGGTTAAGTCTAAACCCATGCCATTGGCTATCTGATGCATAGATGGGGTTGGTTGAAGTAAAAATAGTCGCGTTGCGATTTTGCTCGAAGACCATCGCAAGATCTGAGGCAACTAAGCCCTGATAGCCCGCATATACAGAGAATCGCTTTGACAAACATAACGAACCACCCAATTGATAATCAAGAAACTGCGATGCAATGGAATCTTTTGCGACTTCTTCAATCGGAGCCCCTGAACTATTGAGTGCTCTTGCTGTGCCAAAGGCATCGTTGCTAAGCAATGCCCACTTGCAAGAGCCAAAAACTCGTCCGTTGTTGTTCGAGATCAACGTACCCTCGGCTCCAATTTGTCCTCCGGCCATCGTGTTTTCTGCCCGAGAAAAAAAGCCAACCGTCGTGCCATTCGCGGAGTTCACATTGTCTACGACGTCGTATACTTCGTCGACTTCAAAGAATCGAAATCCGCTGAGCATCCTAATGCGAAACGGTGCACGATATACAAAATTTGCTTCGAAACTGCGAATCTGGGTTTCATAGCAAAAAACAGAAAAATCGACACTTCTCGCCGCAGGATTGCAAGCAATGACAGGCTGGCAACGTTGATTGGGCGGAGCCAGGGCTGTGCGACAAATAGCAGTTTCGATATTTCTTTCTGATTTATATCGAGTCTCTTTTGTTCCGAACAACAATAGACTTAGACCATATCGCTAGCCCATCCGTTCGGGGCTTGTCCCCGACGGATGCGTTTTGGCGTACTAATACAATTGGGCGTCCGAACTCCCGTTCTCCTCGGCTTTGCCCGCCGGAGGCGGGCAAAGCCGAGGAGAACGGGTCGATTCGCGAGCGCCGACCGTTAGTACGCCAAAACAAGGTTGGTGGGGGACAAGCCCCCGACCAACCTGAAAGGCCAGATAGCAGAGAGGAACAAAACTCGCGTCAACGCATTTTTCGCAAACTGCTATTTGTCTCACAGCCCAGGTCGAGCCTGCGGTATTTTGTCAGGAATCCCACAGCCTTAGTATGGAACGGTACTCCGAACTACGATTTCTTTGTCTTGCTAACTACAAAAAGACACAAAACGCGCAAAAATGTAATCAAATTCAGTTTTCGGCGCCTGGATCGGTCTAAACTGAGCACTAAAGAGAGTCTCTAGCCTGCAAAAAGTCTTGTGCCTCGAAAATATCCATGGATCAGCCGGTAGCAAATAGGGAAACATCGGAAGCAATGCCACATTGGGAGGCGTTGTCGATCGAGCAACTTCCAGTCAGCGACGCGGAGTTGTTGGAGCTCTATCGTTGCTCCGGTTCGAAGCCGGCAATTAACACGATCGTTCGCAGGCATTCTCCGTTAGTTGCCTCGGTGATTCGCCGACTCATTTCGAATTCGCAAGACGCCGAGGATGCATTTCAAGCGACCTTCCTCGTGCTGATTTTGTCGGCCAAAAAAATTCGCAATCCCGATTCACTGGGTGCGTGGCTTTACGGAGTAGCTTACCGAACCGCCAAACGGGTCCGAAGTTTGCGACGGAAAGGCAACGCAAAAATGTCCCTTCAATCCACACTTGGTATAGACCTGGACTCGTCACAATCACCCGTCGAAGAGCCGCTCGCGATCATCGCTCGTGAATTGCAACTCGAAGCGCTGGACGATGAGCTGTCGAAACTTCCGAAACACCTTCGCGAGGCGCTCATCGAGCATTACTTGAGCGGAAACTCGGTTCCTGAGATTGCTCGATGTTTGCAACTGAGCGTTTCCGCTGTCGAGGGCCGGCTAAAACGTGGACGCAGCGCTTTGCGATTGCGATTGGCAATGCGCGGTATCAGCTTTACTGTGGTGGCTGCAGCATGCGTTCGATTTCAACAAGATGTGGTCGCGGCCTCGGCACAACCGTGGAGTAGTCGATTCTTAGAACTTTATGGCAGTGCTGGCATAGGTCATCCATCATTACCACAATTGCTCGAAACAAAGACCGTCAGTAGTCAACTCTTCAAACTCGTCAAAGGAGAACTCGTCGTGAATAGCTTTTCTCGCTCTGTAATTGGGGTGACAGGTGGCATCCTGTTGCTTTGTGCACTTGGAACAATTGGTTTTCTTTCGGCTTTGGCCAACCAACAAAGCGGTACGGATCTAGAAGGGGCCAATGGTAATCAAGCGCTGATGCCGGATGCCTCATCAACCCTAGATTCGGGCGACTTCGTTCTTGCTCAAGCTCAAGGAGAAGGAATTGGGGGTGGAATGGGAGGTATCGGCGGGGGAGGTATGGGCGGGGGAATGGCGCCAGGTATGCCAAAGGAACTGGTCCTGAAATGGGAGAAACCAGCATCACCCACACCGTCATGGCTTGACAGTTCGGAAGATGCCTCCAGGCTAGAGGAGGAAGAAGTAATAAGAATGGCACTGAACCGCAGAGTTGATGTGAACTTCAATGCTCAGCCGCTTTCTGGAGTCATCAAATTCTTTGACGCAACGATTGACATAACTTTCATGATTGACCTCAAGTCCCTGGACGAAGAGGGGCTTACGCCAGATGAACCAATAACGATGAATAGACCCCCAACAAGGGTACGTGATGCATTGCCGATGATTCTCAATCCGCTTGGACTTCGGTATGTCATCGAAAGGGAAGCTGTGATTATTACTTCCGCTAAAGCCAATGGCGGAACGATCCGATTCTACGATTTGAGCTACATACTTACAGACAGTGGACTTACGACAGAAATAATCACGCTGATCGAGGGAGTGATTTCTCCGGACAAATGGCAGAATGCGGGAGGAAACGATTCCATCACCAGACTTGGTTCGATGTTGGTGGTGAAAACCGACGAAGAGAGCCATCTCGTTATAGAGAGCATCCTTCGCGCGATTAACAAACAATCTCCTGCCAATTTGAAACCGAGGGCCTTTCTAGACAAACCGGCTAGCAAGCCAGCTGAGAACGAGAAGGGCAAGATGGGTGGCATGATGTAGCTTTAGGCAAAGCCTGAACAACTCCCACCTCCCCCTCGCCCCTTTAGGGGGGGAGAGGGGGTCGGGGGGTGAGGGGTGGAGTTGCAAGCCTCCGGTTCAGTGTTTTGTCGTACTTTCTGAAACGAGTCGATGCATTCAATCCACGATCAAAAATCCAGTCAAATCACAGTGCAAAACCCCTCTCCCCCAACCCCTCTCCCCTAAAAAGGGGCGAGGGGGGGCAAAGTCAAAGTTGTGGGTAAAGATGAGGCCTCGTGTCGGT
>JAYTVL010000660.1:0-9992 GCA_043744075.1 Pirellula sp.
TAGCCAACTCGTGCCGCTTGGTGAATAAGATTCGTAGGCTAGAAGCCAAAACAGACCGAATCGAAAGACCTCCGTGACCTTGCGTCACGGGTGAATCAGTTTCGTTTGCCTAAGAAACTTCCGTTCCAGTCGGACAAGCGGGCTGTTGATTTAATTAGCCGTGCGGCGTTAGCGGCGGTTGTCTGTCCGAAAACCGGGGCTAACGGCCCAATGCTCTGCGAATTTTGGACACTCCTCGCTGATCGCCGGTACGAAAAACGCTCGTTCCCAGGCTCTGCCTGGGAATGCATGGCTTTCGAGGCTCTGCCTCGCGTCTTGTGAGCGCCGCGTCTAGGTTTGTCGACCGTTCGGCAGGCAGAGCCTGCAATTCAGTGCGTTCCCAGGCGGAGCCAGGGAACGAGATACTGGCGATCAGCGAGAAGTGTCGAATTTTGATCGATTTTGCATAATCCTTTTCATTGCGAGTCAAATTGGACCTTCGAACAGCGTATTCTCATCAGAAGGGACACGATATGACTCCAGTACCAGAAACGAGCGAAAGCCTGCTGATTCGCATTCGCGATCCGAACGATCAGGCGGCCTGGCGAAAATTTGATGCAATCTATCGACCGGTCGTCTATCGGGTTGCACGGCGTCAAGGCTGGCAAGATTGCGACGCGCAAGATTTGGCACAACGCGTGATGATGTCCGTTGCTCGGGCCATTCCAAGCTGGGAACGGGATCACCAAAAAGCAGGGTTCCGAAGCTGGTTGAATCGTGTAGCTCGCAATACTCTCATCAGTATATTTCGTAAGAACCATCGCGAATTCTCGATGGGTGGCTGTGAGTATTTCGAACAGACCGAATCGTTGGAAGCACCACCGGATGAACTGAGTGAGCTTATCGACCGAGAGCATCAACGGCGACGACTTTGTTTGGCTGCCGAGCAAATCCGGCAAGAGTTCAAGGAGAGTTCCTGGCAGGCGTTTTGGCTAACGACCTTGGAGGATCGCTCCGTAGTGGAGGCTGCGCAAAGCCTGGGGCTCTCCGTTGGAGCGGTGTACTCCGCTCGAAGCAGAATTATGCGACGTTTGCAAGAAGTCGCTCAATCCTTGGACAGCGATGATTAGAAAGAAAATCATGAAAGACAGAACGGCCGCAAATTCATCCTTACAGCAATGTAATTTCCAGAAGTTGGAAGCTCTTCTGTCGGGCACTTTGTCCGATGATGAATTGCTGCGCGTCGAGGCGCACCTTTCCGAATGCGCATCGTGCGCAGCGCGACTGCAATCGGCTGCGGTCTCCAACGCTTCGTGGGAATTGACGAAATCACTGATGCACGCGGATGAGTTCGATTGCCCTCATGAGTTATCGTCGATGCCTTCCCGGTCGGTAGATGACGGCGCTCCGATGACCAAAATCCAGACCGCTGACGTGTTGACTCGCGAAATTCGCGGCTGGCTCGATCCGACCGACGATCCTCAATCCCTAGGACGTTTCGCAGGATACGAAATTGTGGGCATCATTGGGCATGGCGGTATGGGGATTGTCCTCAAAGGCTTTGAAGCTTCACTCCATCGATTTGTCGCGATCAAGGTACTGGCTCCACGGCTTGCGACCAACGGCAACGCTCGTCATCGATTCGCGCGCGAAGCCCAGGCAGCGGCCGCCGTACGCCACGAGAATGTCATCGCGATTCATCGTGTGGATGATTGGCATGGATTGCCATTTCTCGTAATGCCCTACGTGGGTGGACTATCGTTGCAGAAACGTCTCGACAACGAAGGCCCCATGACCATCGAGCAAACCTTGTGCGTCGGTCTTCAAATTTCTGCGGGATTGGCCGCAGCTCATGCGCAAGGACTCGTGCATCGCGACATCAAGCCTGCGAACATCTTGCTTGAGAAAGGGGTGGAACGCGTGACGATCACTGATTTTGGATTGGCGCGAGCTGTCGATGATGCTTCGCTGACTCGAACAGGTGTCATCGCTGGCACACCGCAGTACATGTCACCGGAACAGGCCGAGGGCAAGCCGCTCGATTCCCGCAGCGATCTGTTTAGCCTCGGCAGCGTGCTCTATACCATGGCAACGGGGCGAGCGCCGTTTCGCGGAGACGGGAGCATGGACGTGCTCAATCGCATTGTGCATGGATCAGCGAGTTCTATGCAACGAGCAGATCCCATGATTCCAGATTGGTTCGACTCGATCGTACAACGGCTGCACGCAAAGTTGCCTTCCGATCGTCCTCAGTCGGCCAATGAAGTGACTTCTTTGCTCGAGACTTGCTTGTCCCATGTCCGAAACCCATCGAAAAACAACCTGCCCACGTCGCTTCAAGAACATCGGACCGCGGGCCGCTTCATGCGTCGGCCTCCCTACATCATGGCCCTCGGAGCTTCTGCCCTCGCGTTCTTTGTGTTCTTGCTGGGAACCATAATTGTGATTGAGACGAACAAAGGGACACTCAAGATCGAATGCGACGTCGACAAAGTTCCGATCCGCATTCGCCAAGGTGACAAAATCATAGATCAACTCGAGGTAACCAAAGCAGGCAATACCATTCGGGTCGCGTCTGGAATCTACACTATCGAAATTGATGGCGAATTTGACACGTTGTTCGTTCTCGATGGACGGGTAGACCTCCAACGAGGCGGCACTGCGATTGTTAAGATTCAACAATCAAATGCGGCAGCCGATCAAGCGTCCGTGCCAAAGACGCCACTCCCTGGAAATAAGATTTCCGACGGTTCGGACACAAATGAGTTGTTCAAAGTTGTTTCAGTCCCTACCGAAAAAGAACAAGAAATGTTGGCCCAAGCAGCCGAAGGACTCCATTCGAATGGTTTGATTGGGACGGTGGATATTTCCTTTGTGCCGGAAATGGGCCTAACGATCATCAAAGGCAATAAGAATGATGTTCAGCGCGTTCAGGACGTTATTGAAAGGATCAAGAACCAAACCTCGGCGTCGCTGGACATTACACAAGATTCGCTTTCGTTGGCGGTCGATGAATTCAATCGAACCGTGGACAATGAACCGCTATCGAAGCAACCTCCCTTGAGTAAAGCGGAAGTGATCGCTTATGCAAGTTGGACTTACAACACCAATAAGGATTTGTCGACACCGGTCAAGTCCTGTCTGCATCAGCTTGCACAATATCATCGATTGCCTGCAGGTTGGAAGTTTCAAGGTGGCAAACGGATGGTGTCAATCAAGGACAAAACGTTGGAAGTCTTTGAGATCGAATTATTCCATGAATTTTCAAAAAGCAAGGCAATGGTTCGTCAACGTTTTCTCAAGCCAACTTCTAGTCCAACACTTTGGCAAGGTGGTGGACCTGGAGCCGGCGGCGGCCAGGGAGGCAGAAGAGGTGGCGGACCTGATGGTGCTGGAGGTGCCTCAATCGAAGGTAGGCCACTTGCAGCAGCGATCCGCACCTTCAATGCACAACACCGTGAAGTGGACGGTCAATCGCAACCGCAACTAACAGAAGACGAAGTCATCGCAGCGATTCTCTTTTGGCAAACCAAGCGTGATGAAGCCGATATCGACGACGCATTGTTCGAACAATTTCAACGGATTGCGAGGACCCGAAAACTACCCAGGGGAACGGAACTAGAACTCATTTCAGGCTTTGGGTCGGTCTACGGAGCGACCCATACAATCTGGTCGATTCGTGTGCGCATGCCAAAAATCGAGGAGCAGAAACGAGGGGGGACATACGCCTTCATTGTTCGCGATCAATACATTTCGGTGAAACATGTCGATGCGAGTTCTCTCCATTGGGGAACACCGGGTGAGAATGGACTTCAAGTCGGAGTGCGACTTTCACCCGCGTTGGCAAGTTATGAATTGGGACAAGTCATTGAGGTCGAGTTCTTTTTCCGCAATGTTCTCGGAAAGCCATTGGATGGAATGTTACCTAACATCATGTCCTTCGACGCGATCGAGGTTACCGACCAACATGGTCATCCGATGGAGGTCCGAAAAGGTAGCTCACTCGAATTGATTGCGGGCGCACAGGGGTTGAGTTTTGGTGACGAGCCAATTTCCAGAAAATCGAAATCCCTGATGATTGCAGCTCCTAGTACCATCGATAAAGTGATCGGCGACCACATTGGAATTATTGCACGCGCCGGTCAAAAATGCTCTGCGACCTTTACGTTACGCAATTTCGCAACCAATGCGCAGGGTGTCTTGATAACAGGTGTCATCGAGTTTGAAGTCAAGGATGCCATTCCTACACAGATTCGCTTTGAATCCGATATCGGCGTCGATCATAAGTCGGGCTGGCCCGGAGGCTGGGCCGGACGCTAGCGCGTTGCGGCTGATCAGCCGAAGGGCGCTAGCCCACGGTTTGCGGCCCATGTTGTGATCGATGCCCCGATATCGAAGCTAGATACTAGTGCTTTGTGTCAGCTCAAGTTCCGGGTCAAGGTGTCGCAGGAGTGGGAGTGCGAGGCTCCCGCCGAGCTAAATCAGTGCAAAACACTCGCATGAGCCTCGCCCTCCCATCGGTAGCCAACCCTAATTCTAAGCAGTTACGTCGCAATAGCCCCTTTAGGTCACGACACAAGCGAAACGTCGCGCTTCTCACCAAGAGACCTTTCGTCGTTGGACAGAAAGCTCAATCTTGGGTGTGCAAACCGCATTCGGTCTTGCCGGTTCCGCTCCAACGTCCCGCACGTTCATCCTCACCCAGACCCACCGCGCGTGTACATGGTTTGCAGCCGATGCTTGTATAGCCCGCGTCGTGAAGCGGGTTATAAGGAATCTTGCTCTTCACGATTCGGTCCCAAACCTGCTTCTTGGTCCAGTTCGCAAGCGGACTTACCTTGACTAAATGAAATTTCTTGTCCCAACCCACGATGGGCGCGAGTGCTCGGTCCGGACTCTGATCTCGTCGTATGGCACTTGCCCAAGCGTGCATCCCACGTGCTGCTCTCTTCAAAACGGCAAGCTTACGATCTCCGCAACATTGGTTTGGATTGATAACATAAAGCGGTCCGCCGTGAAGTTTTTCGTACTCAGGGACCGTTAATTCAGGGCGAAGAAGCTCAACCTCGATTCCATACAGCTCGGCAACTCTATCACGCAATGCAAGCGTTTCTTCGAATTGGTAGCCTGTGTCCAAATTAAAAACCCAGGTCTTGCGCGAGATTCTCGACAACATCTCAAGAATCGTCATACCCTCTGGTCCGAACGCAGTGGCCATCGTGAACTTGTCGCCGTACCGCTCGATGGCCCACCCCAATATGTCTTCGGGGTTTGCAGTCTCGAGCCGCAGACTATGTTCAGTCAAGTCCGCGAGGACTTCGAAGGTTGGGAAAAGCGGCGGATCGGCGGCTTGAGAGCCAATAAGTCCACCGTCGCTCGCCCCCCCTGGCTCGCTGGATTCGCTGTCGTGCAGTGGGCGTGGCCGATCGGACAAGATGGTTCAATATGGGAAATAGGCTTCGATCACAACATGTGCCGCAAACCGTGGGCTAGCGCCCTTCGGCTAATCAGCCGCAACGCGCTAGCAAACCGTGGGCTAGCGCCCTTGGCTAATCAGCCGCAACGCGCTAGCGTCCGGTTGAGCCCGACTTGTGATCGAAGCCGGGAAAATAGGTTGCCGGGCCATTTTTCAAACAACCCAATACATTACATTCACGAATAATACAGGCGAACAAGTCCGTAGGTCAAGCGAACGCAATTCGGTGCTGACGAACGATGCCAGATCATGTAACCTATTCGAACACACAAACAAGTACGATTAAGAACCGAAAAAATGCCTATTTACGAATTCTATTGCCCTCCCTGTCATACGATTTACAGTTTTTTTGCCCGTTCCCTGAACCAAACCGTGGCGCCAAAATGCCCAAAATGTGGCCGCAAAAAACTTGATAAAAAAATCTCCCGCTTTGCAATCTCCAAGGGGTTAACCGAAAGCAGCAGCGCTCAGGATCCATTTGAAAACGTCGATGAGAGCAAAATGGAGCAATTAATGGCGGAAATGGCACCCCATATGGACGAGGGGGGCGAAGGCCCCGAGGACCCTCGCCAAATGGCCAACGTGATGAAACGTATGTTTGAACTAACCGGCATGCAGCCAACTGGAGCGATGCTAGAAGCCATGAAACGCATGGAAGCGGGTGAGGATCCCGACAAAATCGATGAAGAAATGGGCGATGCCCTCGATGGCGACGGAGACCCATTTGTTTCCACCGAAAGTAAAGGAAAACGACTTTCTCGATTCTTCGAGGCTCCCAATGTCGACCCGGAATTGTATGATCTTTAATTGTCGGCTGTACCATCTCTCCCTGGCAGCCGTAGGATGGGACCATAGTCCCGTCCAGAAGAACGATCGGGACATTGGTCCCAATCTACTCTCAGCGTTAGCAGCCTGCGTACCAGTATCATCTCTTTCTAATTAAAACCGATGCAAAACAATAAATCAATTGACCGCTCGATTGAGCTTGGCTGGCTCATCGATTCACCCGAACGCATGCTTTCATGGGGACGACAAGCCGACCGAAATAAGGATGCTGCAGCTACCCTTCGCCAATACATTTACATGCAAATGGCTGCGTCGGATTTAGTTCTGGACGAAGAAGCTCGACAAAAGGTGGACTTGCCAGAGGGGCTACTGGCAAATCTGGAGGAAAAGAACCGACTCCTATCTTTGCTCAAAGCTCCCATCGATCAACGCATTGAAGCATTTCTCGCAAGCCATTTCGCTGAACTCAAACTGGATTCTCCGCTGCAACTACCATCCATGACATTGGTGCTAGATCATCATGGTCTGGCGCGGCAACTCAGCGTCCCTGATGGCGGCGAACACTTTGAAAACGAATTGCTCAGCTCCTATCGTGTTGCCAACGGGGTTCTTCACAATCCTCGCGCAGATCGACGAACAACAAAAGGCACATTTCATGTGACCGAAGGAGGGTTGCCAATTGCAGGTGACAAACGGAGCGTCCCTAAAAACGTATTTGCGAAATTGTTTCAACATGCAGTGATTCCACCAGACTCTCTTCTTGAACTGCCGTTCACCCAATCCAACTCGATCCCTGCCAAGACATTCGTGTCACTATTGGTACGCCCTTTGGTCTGCCCGGAAGTGCCTGGATACTGTGAATACAAAACGATGGAGATCCGGTTTTTTGCACCAGGCGGGCTAGTCAGCAATCTCGATTTTGTCGAATCCATCTTCGGCAATTCAGGCGATCCACTTGTTCCTGAAAACGACGCGGCCCTGGATTGTATGCACTGGACTGGGCATACAGGTTGCGTGATCCTGGCTCCGCACCTGATTCACTTAACAAAAGAGCATGTCGGTCTGCCACACATCTCCAAAGCGACAGAACTTCAAATTCGCGATCGCATGTGCTGGGAAGATCCTGCCGAAAAATACAACGATGGCCAAGCCTTCAAGATCACTTGTCGCAATCAGGAAGGGGTGATCATCACGCTCATCGCCGACAATTACTACGGCTATTGCAAAAAGGAAGTGAAGACCCAAATCAGTTATGCCGCCAACCTATTAGGAAACGTCGAGGAGGAACACGCAGGCGGCACGTTGGCATTCGTCTCCCATAATTTGGGTGAAGAGTTTCAGTGGAATTCACGTCGTTACAACGGTCGAGTATTTACTGACGTCGAGCGGGATTATTCTGCTTTTATCGATTTCAAATCGGAAGGCTATGGTGTGGATCGATTGCATCCAAGACTTGTCTATGTTCCAGAAAATGCGAGGGCTTCACTATTTGATCGAACCGTTCGATGGACCAGAGCCGACCACGAGTACTCGATCCCGTTAGAGCAAAACAAAATCTACATTGCTCCTAGCGGTTACAAAGTGCAAATGGAAAAGCACCCATGTGCTCCCTCTTGGCGATTGATTGGCACAGCAGGCGAGGGAACCGTCTGCCACAAACCCTGCACCGTAAGCGGCGGCGGAAAAAGCGAAATCAGCAAGTCTCTGCGCGACTACATGCAAGGTGGCCCTATCTTTGTTTCCGACATCGACAGCGATTTCGAGCAATTGCAAGAAATTTTTGATCGCGACTACTCTGATCGTTGGCTAGAGGGCACGACTGAAAAACCGGATTACGCGAACCGCATTAGCCGCAAAGTTCTCGATCCTGACCGAACACTTGGTAGCGTGATCAAACTGCTAACGCCTTCTCGAGAATTTTATACCGATGAGTACAACGCTTGGCTCAGCGTAATCCCAACTCACTTGTATGCGATGGCTTTCATAATCAAACGCTTTTGCAAACCAGAATGGAATGGCAATTGGCGAGATCATTTCAGTGTGGACGTGGTCAACGGCGACAATGGCCATGAACTAAAGTACGGAAACCGCAAGCTTGTCGGCATGTACCTACGCGTCGGTCTCGATCCGCTCGGTCGTTGGCGAATGTACAAATTACGACAGGATTTCGCCGCTGCAGAAAAGATTCAGTTAGAAGATGACATCACGGCCAGTGTCGTTGTCCCCAAGCGGTTTTTGCCAACGCTCCCAGAGTCCTCATTTGCTACCGGCCGAAGCTACAAGTTTGTAGCAAATTGCGAGTATCGCCTTTTTCAGAGGCCAGACGATGCGGTTCACCGTGGGCTCGACCAGCAAACGGAACAAGACGTTGCCGACGTTGGCAATTTCTTTTGCAACTTCGAGCCGCTAACACGCGAAGCGGTCGGCCAAGAAATAGCAGACATCATCGACTTTGAACAATATACTGCACCAATGCAAAAGCGATTGAGCTCCTTCGTTGCCAGCCATCAATCATTCGTCGTTTCGTCCGCACAACCGCGGATAGTTGACGGCAAGCCAACGCAAAATCCTCGCTATCTTCAAGATCGAGCGGACCTTTTAGATCCGTTCGATCGGTATGTTGCCTACCGTGGAATGCAGATTTATCGGGCAACTGCGGCTGGTGAAAGCGTGCCATCGCCTGTAAGCGCGATCCTTTCCGGACGTCGCAATAATCCGCCTGATCTCAAGGCCGGGATTCGCTCCTTGGCTGTCTACGGTCCAATCCATTACCACGAGCTGCCCGAACTGATCATGGACTACGTCTGTTCTCTGACAGGCAAGAGTCCGTCGACGACGGGTGCTGGCAGCGAGGGAGCACTCACCAAAGGGCCATTTAATGCATTGAATATGGTCTACGACCTGAACACATCCATTGTAAGCATGATTTTGACCGGCCTGGGCGGTTTCAGTACGGCGGCGGGGCACATCGGGCCTGAGATCGAGGTCGGGCATGACATTAGTATGTTCGTACCAGAAATCTGGTGCCGTCTGCGCCCCGAAGAGCGCGAGCCCGAATTCTTGATTCGAGAAGGGTTGCTCAAAGAGATTGAGGACTTCCAGCACAATGGCATCTCCATTCCAGCCAGCCGACTGGGCTATCGAATCACTTCTAAGTTTGTTCGTCGGTACTTTGGTCGTGTGTTTGATAATCCAAGTAAGGTGTTTGATGAACGCATACTTTGTCCGGAAAAACAGGACCTCGACTCGTTCGCCGACGGTATCTTGCACATTGCCGAAGCACAAAAGCGCGTGGCAGAGATTTATCTCAACGATGGCAGCTTCAAAATCGCTTGCCCACCGTTGCAAGCGATTCTGAAGATCATGGCTGAGGGAAGCTGGAACGGTTTGGGACTAAAATCGCCGGAGATTCGCGCGATGTTCACACGAGAGAATCTGTTAGCGAGCAGTTGGTACGCAGCCAGACTCGCTGCAAAACAGCGAGTGGACCAAAAACTCTGGCAACGGCACGTTGAGTACTTGTTAGAGTACTGTAGTCGGCCAACTCATTCAGCAGTGACCAAGCGGTTGAGTCTGTACGCCAAGCTCGATCAAGCCAAGTCCCGCCTAGAACTATGCCAGAGTTCAATTTACCGTGACACGCTTAAAGGAACACTTGGAGTCGACCCGTCGCTCTAGATTCGTCCAGAAAATAACTAACG
Source organism: Pirellula sp. (assembly GCA_043744075.1). Classification (GTDB taxonomy): domain Bacteria; phylum Planctomycetota; class Planctomycetia; order Pirellulales; family Pirellulaceae; genus JBKCUI01. Next base: position 9,943 of record JAYTVL010000660.1, read on the forward strand.
GAACTTGTAGTGGATCTTGTTAAAGATCGTTCGATCAATTAGTGTCGCCT
>JAYTVL010000661.1:0-2954 GCA_043744075.1 Pirellula sp.
TGGGCTGTTAAAAAACTGCTATTGTGGCGTTTCTTGCTTGCGCAATTTATGTTCCGTGAGAGACCCCAGCGGCCTTGTGCCGCTTGGTGAATAAGATTCCTAGGCTAAAGGCCGAAACCGACTGAATCGAAAGACCCCCGTGACCTTGCGTCACGGGTGAATCAGTTTCGTTAGCCAAAGAAACTTGCGTTCCAGTCGGACGAGCCGACTGGGGACGAGGGAGCGGGTAAGATCGATTCTAGCTGTCAAACTTTTGCTCCAGTTGGACAAGCCAACTGGGGGCAAGGCAATATTTTGGGAACAAAAACGACCTGTCAAAAACCCGTGTCAATACCGAATTTTTAACAGCCCAGCCTAGGCCTCGCCTGCGCTTTTTTTAACTACAAATCTTATTCACCACGCCTGCTTTGCTGGTTGGGGTCGCAATCCCGGATTTAGTACAGGAGAAATAGGCAGACGATCGTCGTATGCAGAGAAGACTCCTAGCCGACTATACAATCATGCGTGCTGGCGATACCGCATATACCAGAGAAGGCATGCGACCGATTTAGCGTCGGCGATCTTCTTGTTTCGAAACAACGTATCGATTTCCGACCAGGACAGAATCGTATTGTCCATTTGCTCGCCAGTTTCTCGAGCAGTGTTACCGGCTGTTAGGCCTTCAGCAACATAGAAATGCATTTTTTCGTCAAGTATCCCTGGTGACATGACTAGCGTATGGATGAGAGTCATTCGCTCTGCTCGATATCCGGTTTCTTCTTGAAGTTCTAGATGGGCGGTTTCAAGCGGAGTTAGGGATTTGTCCAGAGTTCCTGCGGGCAACTCTAAATGCCAACGATTGATTGCAACGCGAAACGTTCGTATCATGCAAACACGATCGACGTCGACGAGCGGCAAAATGACAACGGCTCCCGGATGACGAATAATATTGCGGACCAAAAGAGAACCATTGGGTAGGCACTCCTCAACTTCTTCTATCGCGAACCGCTTGGCTTGAAAGATTTTTTTCGGTAATCGCATTGTCGTTAGCTAGCAATGCGTGTTGGGTTTCCATTTTGTAACGATTCTTCTGCCTGACGGTACTGCATTAAGAAAGCATCCTCAGGAGTGTCTTCGTAAAACGATTTAAGAACGCCGGTAGCGCGAAAGCCAAGCTGTCGGAAAAATAGCTGAGCAGGCAAATTGGTCTCGCGTACCTCCAAGACGATCCGGTTCCTTCTTTGGTAGGCTAGTTTGGACACTAGCTTTTCAACCATAGCGGTACCCACCATCTCTCTTCGGAAGTCTGGGTGTACAGCGAACGACAGAATATGAATGCGTGTTTTGTGCAGTTCATAGATCATGAACCCCGCGACTTCTTCGTTTCTTTCTGCCACCATTCCAATACAGTCTCTTTGGCGAAGGCAACGAATAAACTCATCCTCCGTCCATGGAAACTCGAAGCTCTGCCCTTCAATAGCGAGTACGGATGGCATATCGCGACGAATCATCCAGCGAATATGAACGCAGGATTGATCAGATTCGATGCTGGACATTGATACAGCTTCCTTCCGTTGGACGACCAGATTTATCAAATTCGATTTATTTGCCGTTCTTCCATAAACGACCACGGACGGACGGTACCAAAGCTTGGCTTTGGAACCAAGATGGGTTTTTTTAGATTTCGTTTCTCGAAAATCTTACGTCTAAAACCAAACGGACACTTGGTATTTGCTAAATCAGCCATTGCTCAAAAAGCGAGCACTACATCCGGCACCCCCTCTCTTGTGGTAATGCCTGCATTTTAGGCATTGCTATCTAATGCATCTAAGTTGTTGCTGGCATTCGGTTTGCGAGATCGGTATTGACAGCTTTCTCTATATTTCACGATAAGTCAGTGGGAGTCGCTGACGCAATGACCATTCGCGAAGGATGCAGGTGAATGGTTTAGAGATTTTGCTGCAACCCAATGTCTAGTCCGCGTAATTGCAAAGAACAGGAAACTTATTTGATGAATTTCGAAAACAATGCCTCTGTTGCACAGTCTGAAAACCAATGGTTGACTTCGCCTGAAGCGAAACCTTCGTTAAAGGCCGCCTCGTCTCGAATACGTGACAAGGCTGCCGATGAGGCGGGTGAAAGGCTCGCCGCTGAAATGAAGGTATTCCATTCAGTTGCAAATGAATTGAAGTCAAAGCGGGACGCTTCGTTATCGCTAGCAATGAAGAGTAGGCTGATTTTCGAAACCGCGACCGAGCTATTTGGCGTTGCTCCAACATGGACGGCGTTCTATCGAGAGACTTTAGGAGGAGACGGAGTCGCTCGAGCACTCCTTGCAAGCCCAGAAGAGACTCGAGAATACGAGAGAAGCGATGAGCACGCCAAGGTGCTTGAGATGCTGACTACGCTTCGCTCTCGCGACCTCCCGGAAAATGACCCTCACGAACAGCAGCGCATGATAACAGTTCGAATCCCAAAAAGCCTTCACGATTCCATATGCGATGAGGCGAACGAATTGGCTGTTAGCGTAAACAAACTTTGCATTTCCAAGCTTTTGCAAAAAGCCGACCCTGCAATGATCCCGTCATCGTCTCAGAAACGCCGCGGACGGCGTCCTGGATCGGCCGGTACGAAACCTGCTTCATCAAACGATGCTTCATCAAACGATGCTTCAGCGCAAGGTGAGGCTGAGGTGGCGTAGGGCGAGCGGCAGAAATAAACATACCAAGTGGCATGGGCGTCCCGCCCATGTTTTGACGGGTAGGTTTCTGCTAGCTTTCTGCCCAATGGCACTCACTTTGTAAATTTTGAGCCTCAATGCGCTAGATTTTGAGCCTCAATGCGCTAGCATGAGGGCCGGATTCGCAAGTGATTACTAGCCTTCCAGCCCGCACGCTAGCGCGGATTATTCATAGCTAGTCACGGAATTTGGTCTTTTCGGAATTGTGGTGGAATTTTGAGCGAAGCAGCGATTA
>JAYTVL010000662.1:0-2953 GCA_043744075.1 Pirellula sp.
CTTCGTAGGGCGCTAAAGCAATTCGAAAAACGCTAGCGATAGGAATATCCACGATTCGGATCGACACTTAGCATTGAGGACATCGCAATTGTATCGCTAGCATTTTTTAAACTGCTGTGGGTTCGTTGGTACGTTTTTATTGGCCGGTTGCCTTACACGACAATCAACGGCGGTTTCAGAGGAATCATCGGTCCAGGAACTTGCAATTGTCCGACAGCAAGATTTGATGCTATCGATAGCCATTGCTTTACTTCCTACGCTTGTCAGGCTTGCTTTGTATTTCCGTTCACTGGTTACACTGGTACCGCAAACACATTAGTTACACCAACTACATTAGCCTTTCCGCCCGTTTATAACCGTACAACACATTGCCGTACAACAGCTATGACTCGCGCAGTGGCATGTTCGGGAGCAATTGAAGTTGAAGTGTGTCTTCCATTCAGCTCCACCTACATCACGATGACGCTGGTATGAAAATAGTTTGCCACGATTCTCATCGAAATCAGCAATTTGCTAGTCCGATAAACTTCAAGCAGGAGTACCGGATTGAATCGTATTTGCCTTCGATAGAAGCGCAGCGCGAATTGTGCCGTGCTCTCTGGCTGGAACTGCACGCGAAGGTAGATCCGACGCCAGTCTGGTTTGAGACTTGGGTTGCTCGCGTGCCTAATTTCGATTGCGGATGCCGTTCCTGGCTTCGTGAGTATTTGGTAACGAATCCAACTCGGTACAACGATTGGTATCCATGGACAGTCGAACTGCACAACGCTGTCAATGTTAAGCGTGGTGTCGCTATTTGGACTACGCCCGCGTAAAGTAAGTGCGAGTGATGGAAGGTTGCTGGCTGTGTCCTCATTATCGTGTCAAACCCCTGCAATAATGATTTTCTAGTAGAATGGATTGCCAGACGACTTAATTTCGAGACAACAATGCGTTGAAGTGGTGCCCAACAAGAAAACACCTTCAATGACTTTTTCAATGATTACAAGACTCTGTGCTTTTGCACTCCTTTTCACCGCAACCAGTTCATGTGCTGCGGAATTGGCTGCGATCCCCGTCAAGTCGATTGCCGAAAAGAAAGAACTGCTTTTCTCAGATGACTTTGAAGGAGCCGAGCCTGCAAAAGTGTGGCACAAGGTCGTTCCGACGTTTGTATTTGAAAAGGGTGCGATCAAAGGCACGCAAACTCGCGACAAGGACGTACCTGCGACTGACGGCAAGCCGGTCATCAAGGCTCATGCTGCCGTCCACGGCCTTGAGATAGCAACGAAGGACAGTGTCGTGGAGGTTAGGATTCGCTTCGAAGGAGCGTCAATGATCGACGTCGAGTTCGACGATCGCAAGTTCACCGGTTCGCACTATGGCCACATCTGCCGAGCCCAAGTGCGTCTCACGGGGGTGACAATTATCGACGAAAAGGATGGTGGTATGCGCAACGATATCTATGAGTTGAAGAAAGATCCGTCGAAAAAAGCCGAAGTCGCCAAGATGGTCGCTGGTCGAAGTGTTACTTATCCAGCAAAGCTCGAAGCCGGGAAATGGTACACGCTGGTCGTCGAAACTGCAGGCGATGCGATGCGGGTCACCATCGACGGTCAACCGGCTGGTTTTCTCAAGTCGTCGGGTATCGCACACAAGACGAAGTCCAAGATCGAGATTGGCGTCGCTGGCAAGGAAGGACTATTTGACGACATCAAGGTCTGGAACGCTCAACCAGCCAAGTGAGCCGTTTCCGAAGGCGACTATAAGATTCAAAGTCGCGAAGATGACTTCGATCAAGATCTTTCGTACCTGGGATTGTATTGGCACAGGGGAGCTTCGTTATTTTCCAAGAAGTAAACTAAACACGATTTTCCTATGAGTGATGATTGCGGGATTGACCAAAGGTGTCAACTCGCTCTGACAAACTCCGCTCAAAGGAGTTGTGATCATGAAAAAGAAGCCCAAGGAAATTGACTTCTGCCAGGAAGCGGACGCTCAACTTTATGCGATAAAGTCTCGTATTGGAAAGGAAGTCCCTTTAAGCAACCGCTATGTGCGCGGTATCCGAGCCATTCTCGTGTCCATCGAAGGGGATACCGCGACTCTTCGTTTTCCCAATGGCGCCACTTTAGTCAATGTAGCTCTTCGCGACCTAGTGGATGACAGCGGCTACTGGAAGACATAGAGGTGCGTGGGAAAGTAAAGCGATCATTTCATTCGGGAAATAGAAATGTTTTCGAATTCATTGACGTTTTGACCTAAGTTGTCACGGCCCTGCTGATAATGAATAGTGTTGGAACGCGGCAAACCAACGGCAACACTTCGCCGCAGCAATCGAACTCAAGGAAGAATCAAAATGCTAGTACTAAGTCGCAAAGTTGGTGATAAGCTGGTTATCGACGGCAACATTACTGTCGAAGTCGTGAAGATCCAAGGCAACCGGATTTCGCTTGGCATCGTTGCCCAGACCGATGTCAAAATTCTACGTGGTGAGTTGAATCAACCCCAAGCTAACGCACAAATTGCGGAACTTGTCGTTGAAGATGGATTGTTGGTGGCTTGCTAGGTTTCCTTATACCACTGGGAACCCGACTCGTCGAGTTTCAGGTACGCTCAATCTAATTTTTGATGGATCTTGGTCCCCGTCACTCCCAATTGTAGGATTCGAAAACGGACAACAGACAGTGTATAATAAGTCTGCGTTTGCAGAGTTGAATCAACGTACCATCGGTCTGATCTCATGAGCGATTCCCAGTTTGTTAAGCGTGTAGAAGCAGCGGCTGAAGAAGCTGCTCGAAACGTTGTTGCAACAGCGCGCCAGTACGACACGCCAATTATTGTCTGGGCAGATGGCGAAACCATCGAGATTGATCCTTTTACAGAACGTCAAGCTCGGCCATCATTGTTCGACGAAGGCAAAACTGAACTTTCTGGCGACCCGCCATTAGAAGTTGTCTAAGGATGGTTTCTT
>JAYTVL010000663.1:0-9967 GCA_043744075.1 Pirellula sp.
CAGGCCAGGTACGCTCGCAACTTCCCACTGGTCGAATCTACCAAGCCCGAAGAGCTGCTGACCCATTTGGATCTGATGAACCACGGCTATCCGACCAATGCAGCCGTCCTGCTCTTCGGGAGAAAGCCACAGCGTTATTTTCCTACCTCGGAAGTCAAGTGCGCCCATTTCCATGGGACTGAAGTTGCCAAGCCTATCCCGTCTTACCAGACCTACAAGGGCAACGTATTTCAACTGGTCGATCAAGCCATCGACTTCGTGATGTCCAAGATCGCGGCTCGCGTTGGAACTCGCAGCGAAAGCGCCCAGGCTCCGGTTACATATGAGATCCCGCGTGATGTTGTGGCCGAAGCAATTGTGAATGCAGTGGCCCACCGGGATTACACCAGCAACGCAAGTGTACAGGTCTTGCTATTTGCGGACCGCTTGGAAATTGCTAACCCCGGCGAACTCCCACGTAGCCTGACGCTTGAGTCGCTGCGTCACCCGCATAACTCTGTGCCGCGTAATCCGCTGATTGCTGAAGGGCTCTACCTGACGCAGTACATCGAACGCATGGGGACGGGTACCGGTGACATGATCCGTCTCTGCAAGGCAGCAGGGCTACCCGAGCCTGAATATTCCATTCGCGGTGGCTTCCTCACGACGATTTGGCGTAAGTCGATTGAAACACTAGGTTTCGAGCACAAAAGTTCGGGGAAAATGTCGGGGAAAATGTCGGGGAAAATTGTCGAACTGATGAGGACTTCCCCGGAAATTACGATCGCTGAACTTGCCGCAAAACTAGGCCGAACCGAGCGGACTATTGAGCGATTGGTAAAGCAGTTGAGAGAACGGGAAGTTATTGCCCGCATCGGTCCCGCCAAAGGTGGTCATTGGGAGGTTTTAGAATGAGTGACGGTGTCGGAAAATCAGAAAAGGAAACCCAGCAGAGGGTAATTGCAGTTTTTCGGGACGAATTGGGTTATCACTATCTGGGTGATTGGTCTGACCGCGAAGGAAACAGCAATATCGAAGAGGGGCTGCTCGCTTCCTATCTAAAGGACGCATGTTACTCAGCAACGGCCATCAGCAGCGCGATTTATAAACTGAATTCGCGTGCAACCGATACCAACAAAAGTCTCTACGAACGCAACCAAGGTGTCTACAACTACCTCCGCTACGGTATCGAAGTGGATGCGGAGTTTGGTAAGCCTAAGGAAACGGTCTGGCTGATCAACTGGAAACAGCCCAACAAAAATCACTTTGCCATCGCTGAAGAAGTAACCCTCAAAGGCATCAGCCGGAACGCGCTAGCGTCCGGTTTGCACACGACTCCACAGGCTACTAGTTCGGCCGCAGAAGCAGTAGATAACAAACCGGGAGCTAGCGCTCTGCGGCTAATCGAAACAAGCAAAAGCGGGCAAGAACGCCGACCTGACTTGGTTCTGTACATCAACGGCTTAGCCATCGGAACCATAGAACTCAAAAACAGTCGAGTTTCGATCGGTGAAGGGATTAACCAAAGTCTTTCGAACCAAAGCGATGAGTTCAATGCCTGGTTTTACAGCACGGTTCAGTTCGTTTTCGCCGGTAGCGATTCCGAAGGACTCCAATATGGAACTATCAAGACACCACAAAAGTTCTTCCTCAAATGGAAAGAAGATGAGGAAGACAACACGAAATATAAACTGGACAAGTACCTGCTAAAAATTTGCGACAAGCATCGCATCATCGAGCTGCTACATGACTTTGTCTTGTTCGACGGCGGCATCAAGAAGCTGCCCCGCGTCCATCAATACATGGGTGTCAAAAAGGCTCAAGAACATGTCGCCATCCGCAAAGGTGGCATTATTTGGCATACGCAGGGGAGTGGCAAGAGTATCGTGATGGTGCTTTTGGCCCGTTGGATATTGGAAAACAACCCGAACGCACGTATCGCCATCATCACTGACCGCGATGAACTCGATAAGCAGATACTACGAGTTCTCCGCGAATCAGGAACGCTCTCGTCTGAAAAGAACGATAGCTTCTACCAAGCTGGCAGTGGCCGCGATCTGATTGGCAAGCTAAAGGAGCATAGTCCACGTATCATTTGCTCGCTTGTACACAAGTTCGGCAAGAAAGACACTGCGCTCAAGAGCGACCAAGCTTTCGAAGATTACATCCGCGAGCTTGAAGCCAAGCCTAGTCCTACGGTTGGCGACATCTTTGTCTTTGTCGACGAGTGCCACCGAACACAAAGCGGGCGCCTGCACAAGCTGATGAAAGCCATAATGCCGAATGCAGTGTTCATCGGCTTCACAGGCACTCCACTGCTAAAAAAAGACAAGGTGACCAGCCATGAAGTCTTTGGCGGCTACATCCATACCTATAAATTCAGTGAAGCCGTCGACGATGAAGTTGTTCTCGATCTGATTTACGAAGCGAGGGACATTGATCAGAAGCTGGGTTCCCAAGAGAAAATCGACCAGTGGTTTGAGGCAAAAACCAAGGGACTGAATGATTGGCAGAGAGACGAGCTCAAAAAGAAGTGGGGGACGATGCAGAGCGTCCTCAGCTCCAAGTCTCGGATGGAAAAGGTTGTCAGCGACATCATCTTCGATTTCTCATGCAAGCCACGACTATCGACCGAACGCGGCAATGCCATGCTAGTAGCGTCCAGTATTTTTGAGGCCAGCAAGTACTACACGCTCTTTGAAAAATCTGCGTTCAAGGGAAGATGTGCGGTAATCACGTCTTACGACCCGCAGGCCAAGGATATCTCCAAAGAGGAAGTAGGGGCGAATACTGAAACTGACAAGCAATTCATGTACAACACCTACACCGAACTCTTGAAAGACGTCAAAGCCGCCCCCAACAAGACCAAGACAGAAACCTACGAAGACGCGGCAAAGCAGAAGTTCACCAAGGAGCCCTCCAACATGCGGCTCTTGATCGTTGTTGACAAGCTTCTCACTGGATTTGATGCACCATCTTGTACTTTTCTTTACATCGATAAATCGATGCAGGATCATGGCCTTTTCCAGGCGATCTGCCGCACCAACCGTTTGGATGGCGACGACAAGGATTTCGGCTACATCGTCGACTACAAGGATCTTTTCAAGAAAGTCGAGAACGCGATTGCCGTCTATACCTCGGAACTAGATAAGTCGGACGATGCCCATGCATCCTCTGACGTACTTCTCAAAGATCGGCTTACAAAGGGGAAAGAGCGACTCGACAACGCAGTCGAAGTACTCGCCTTGATTTGCGAACCAGTAGAATCGCCCAAAGGTCAGTTGCAATACATCCATTACTTTTGTGGCAATGTCGAGATTCCCGAAGACTTAAAAGAGCGTGAGCCGAAACGAACGGCTCTTTACAAAGGAACTGTTGCTTTGCTTCGAGCTTACGGCAACATCGCCGACGATTTGGCAGAGGCAGGCTACAGCGAGCAAGACGTGAATCGTATCAAGGCTCTCATGAAGCACTATGTCGATCTTCGCGATACCATTCGCAATGCAGCTGGTGAGACGCTCGATCTGAAGCCGTACGAGGCAGACATGCGGCACTTGATTGACAACTACATCGAGGCTTCCGAACCAAGAAAGATCTCGCCTTTCGACAACATCGGTCTGTTGGACTTGATTGTCAAAACCGGAATTGCAGACGCCATTAACGAGAAACTTGGCGGACTACGCGGAAACCGCGACGCGATTGCTGAAACGATCGAAAACAACGTTCGCAAGAAAATCATCACCGACAGCTTGACCGACCCCGCCTTCTACGAGCGAATGTCGAAGCTACTGGATGAAGTCATCGCCGACCGGAAGGCGAAAGCGATTGCCTACGAAGACTATCTCAAGCGAATTGCTGAGCTAGTGAAGAAAGTTGGAGGAGGCAAGGCCGAGGATACCCCAGCCACGCTCGATTCGCCTGGCAAGCGGGCTATCTATAACAAACTCAAAGAGCTGTTATCGAAGCCATCAACTGCTGCCAAAGTTGCAGAATCCGCCGCATCCTACAACTCCGCACCAGATCGAGTGCTTGAACTTGCATTGCGTATCGACCAAACCGTTAGAAAAGTCCGGCCAGATAGCTGGCGACGAGTGCAAGCCAAGGAAGCCGTGATAAAGTCGGCACTATTTGCTATTCTGCAGGACGACGACCAAGTCGAATCCGTCTTTCGCATCATCGAGAATCAAAAGGAGTACTGACGATGGCGAAACTCGTACTTGGAAACATCGATGTCGAAGTGATCCTCAAAGACATTAAGAATGTCCATCTCAGCGTACATCCACCCAACGGTCGCGTTCGCATTGCAGCCCCTTCGCGCATGAAGCTCGACAACATCCGGCTATACGCGATCTCAAAGCTAGCTTGGATCAAAACGCAACAAAAGCAGTTACGAGAACAGCAACGCGAAACGCCTCGGGAGTATCTCGAACGCGAAAGCCACTATGTCTGGGGCAAGCGGTACTTACTCAAGGTGATCGAGCATGATGCTCCACCTACGATTGAGCTCAAGCATCGCAACCTAATTATTCGAGTTCGGCCTGAAACAACACAAACGAAACGAGAGCAGCTTATCGACGATTGGTATCGAGAGCAGGTTAGGACCGCAGCTGCATTACTAATTGAAAAGTGGCAACCGATACTGAAGGTCAAGTCCTGCGGTTTTTACGTGCAGCGAATGAAAACGCGATGGGGCAGTTGCAATACCGAAGCCAGGACTATTCGAATCAACACCGAGTTAGGGAAAAAAGCCCCTGAATGTTTGGTCTACATTGTTGTGCACGAACTGGTTCACCTGATTGAGCGAACGCACAATGAACAATTTCGGTTCCTACTGGAATCACACTTACCACGCTGGAAGGAGATTCGGTCGCTGCTGAATCGCTCACCACTTTCTCATGTTGACTGGGAATATTGATGAAATGGAGGAGCCGCAATGAATGACCAACGGGGATCAATTTGTACCAGCCAGTGCAAGAATTAAGGTTTTTCAGGCATTTCCGTGGGTAGTGGGGCGACGAACAGCCACACCGACCTAGGACCTATTCCCGCCATCCAATAGGGGCCGTGATTTCCCAGGATGAAAGCATGAGCGAGTAGTTGTGCTGGTCGCAATTGTTCAACTCATCGGTTTTGGCAGGGCTTTATGGTGGGACGACCATTGCACCCAATGGGAATGCGTACCGTGAAGTGTCCGACAACAAGTTTCAAATCTGGGTAAACGCCCGGGCTCAATCTGCGTCGGTGGGCTAAACCGACGCGGGACCAAGATAGCATTTTTGGGTGGCCCCACATCGGCCCATTTCGTCACGACATCGTCAAAAGGCCCAACATCCTAAATCGAAGTGATCCTTATGAAATGGGCTTAGTGGTAGCGAAAATGACAGAATTGAGCAGCAAATAGACTCAAAGTATTGCAGCCGAATGGTTTTTTGAGTCTCGATTGCCGAACGTGTCCTCCCTAGCGGTACCCTAAAGGAACGTCATTGAATCCCCCTCGACAAGTGGGAGATCACCCAACCGCATTTCGTCGGAAAAGTATTCTCCCTCGCGGTAATTTGGGCAATCCACCTTTATTTGATTCCCCTGTTTGTCACGGAACGCAAACTGATACATATGATCGTCGTCAAATCTGAATGCATCCAGCAAGGCACCCGCGATCTGCTCGAGGCTGGTCTCCGCAGGCGCGACCAGACGACGCCATACATCCGTCCAAGAGAGCTTCAAGGTGTATTCACCGGGTTTGAATTCTACTTTGGGAAGTTCGAGGGATCGCTTCCAATCAGGAAAGTACGGCAACAGGGTTGCGCGAAACTCGGCTAAAGTATTTTTGTGAAAATACTTTAATCCGCAGGTTGCTGCTAACATTGCATCGCCAAACGGAAGTCGCTCAATTGACTTGAGAACTGCAGCTTTCCCTTCGTCTGCTTTCGTTTCGTATTCCAATCGAACCCATCCGAATTGATGCAGTAGTCCAAGCGTAACGAAATTCGCAGTTCCACTGAAGACGCCAAACTGTTTCGCCTTACTGTGCGTAAGTACGTCCGGAAGTCGGTCGTAGACTGTAAATACCTCCTGATACATGCCCATCCAACGTGATCTGCCTTCTCCTACGGAATCCCAGTTTGCAGTCGAAAACCAGCAATTCAATAGATTCAGATGCTGCTCTGCTGCATTTAGTGATTGCCATTGTTCCAACATGTCAGGATCAATCCGGACCATTCTTTTGGGCTTAGTTTCACCTATCGCCAACCCGCTTGCACGCAACAACAGGAACAAGCCCATCAACGTTGGAAAGGATCGCATCTGAGGCCTTTTCAATCGGTGTGCGAGCGGCTCGGAAAGCTGCCGATTCATTTCGTCAAGTCGCCCTTGCGGGAGTACGAAATACTCGCTCGACGTGAGAATGCCATCGCCAATGGCGCTGATGAGCGTCTGAACGTCCCTCAAAAGTGGGCCAGGTTTTTCTTGGTCAAACGTTTGCGTTTGCAAAATTATCGTTTGCGATTTTGTCAACCGGTTTGTGTATAGATCCCGCAGACTATTCGGCATCGCAGATTCCCTATTTGCTGCATGGAAGTATCTAACCAATATGGCACTTGCATTTTGGTTCTATATTCGTTTCTAGATTGTACAGCTCAATCGCTCCTGTATACACCACCCATCAGCCAAGGTTAGAATCTTCGTAAGGCGAGCACGAGTGTTTAGGCCATACTACGAAGTCGTTCATTTTGGTTTGTTCGGTCAATCAAAGAAAGTCCAAAGATGGAAGTATCACATAACTTTGCGTTGTCTAGCATTGTCGCAGCATTTCTGTGTGTTGCTGCGTCCCCATTCGCACTTGCACAATCGCCGAAATTGGCTGCCACTTATAGCGACATAGCCTACAGCGAAGAACATCCGTCGCAAAAATTGGACGTCTACTTGGCCAATTCGGACAAGCCGGTACCGGTGATGGTTCATATCCATGGTGGCGGCTGGAGAGGCGGATCCAAAAACAGTGTGCCGAATTGGCTGGTCGATGCGGTTCGAGACGGATGGTGTTCCGTCGTCTCGATCGAGTACCGATTTACGGATGTTGCTCCACATCCAGCACAAGTCAACGACTGCCTGCGGGCAATCCAGTTTGTTCGACTCAAAGCTTCAAAGTGGAACATAGATCCAAAGCGGATCGGAGTCACGGGTGGATCGGCCGGCGGACACTTGACGTTGTGGGTGGCACTTCATGATGATGTCGCCGACGCTGCTTCAAGCGATCCTGTTAAGAAACTTTCCTCGCGAGTTGCATGTGCGGTCAGCTTTGCTGGACCAACGGATTGGTCGCTGCTAAGTGAGTTGGAGCATAAACATCCAGCTTACAGGCAGTTGCTGGGCTACGAACCTGGAACACCAGCTGACAAGATGGATTCCAAAGCTAAGATCGACGTATCACCGATCAGCTTCGCCAGTGCCGACGATCCGCCAGTTATGCAAGTTCACGGCGACAAAGACGATATCGTTCCAATCGAGCATGCGAAGAACATGAATTTGCGTTTGAAGAAACTTGGCGTCCAATCGGAGTTAGTCATTTTCGAGGGAGGCAATCACGGTGTAGCTGGCGCGGGACCGCAGGTTTCTGAACGAGCCGCCGGATTCGTCCGAAAGCAGTTGGTACACTAACAATTGTCGAACAATTGTCCCAATCGTATCCCTGCGGCGTTCGAGACGGGAACGATGTAAACATTCGCCGAAGGTGTGAGCGGCACCACACCTTCGGCGAATGTTTACGGAACGATTGAGGGCAATCGTTCTACAATACCCACTTCAGGAATTTCAGTCATGTCGTTTTACAGTACAGCAGCATTCGCCTTTACTCTCTTCCTCACTCAATTCGTTTGTGCAGACGAGCCCTCCATCGACTTGGGTTCGGTCACCGAAAAGCATGAAATGATACCGATGCGTGATGGAAAAAAACTGTCAGCATACTTGTACTTCCCCGCAGGCGATGGGCCATGGCCGGTGCTGTACGAACAACGTTATGCTGACATTCGCAGTCCAGGATCGCGGAAAGCCTTTGCACAGCTTGCATCCAATGGGTACGTCGTCGCCGCTCAGAATTTCCGCGGTACGCACCTCTCAGAAGGAACATGGGTAGGCTATCGTGCACTTGGATGGAGCGATCAACTGCAGGATGGCTATGACACCGTGGAATGGCTGGCACAACAAAAATGGTCGACAGGCAAAATAGGGACGATGGGTGGTTCGCAAGCGGGATTTGCTCAAAACTTTTTGGCTGTCACACGCCCTCCCCATTTGGTAGCTCAATACATGACCGACACGGGGCTCAGTTTGTTTCATGAGGGGTATCGCATTGGGGGAACTACGCGCCCGGAACGATTCAAGCAAATGGATGCGGTTTGTCGTAACCCGCTTGACAACCAACAGTTGTTAAAGGAATGGTTTTCTCATCCAACTTTCGACGACTACTGGCGTCAAGAAGATTGCTCGCTCCATATAGAAAAGATGAACGTTCCGTGTTTCACGTTGGGTAGTTGGTTCGATTTCATGTGTGTCGGATCTGTCGACAGTTTCATTGGTCGTGAACACAAGGGAGGACCGAATTCACGAGGCAAGCAACAGCTTCTAATCGGACCATGGGCGCACGGTGGACCAAAGGATAATCATGTTGGAGAGTTGACTTATCCAGACAACGCAAAATTCGAACGCGAAAAGCATTTGATTCGATGGTTTGACCATTATCTCAAGGGTGTTGAGAATGGATCTGAGAAAGAGCCCGCGGTTCGCTACTACGTCATGGGTGCGACAGATGAAGCCAATGCACCTGGTAACAATTGGCGTAACGCGAGCGATTGGCCAGTTCCTGCTCGTGAGACAGGATATTATCTTCATTCCGGCGGGCGACTATCCGAAGCCATGCCAAGTGATGAAAAGTCAGTAACTTCGTTTTTAGCAGACCCAATTCATCCAAACGAGATCCCTGGACGTGCTTTTCCAGGAGCAAAAGATGCTCGTCCATTTGAAAAACAATCTGAGGTACGAACCTTCACAACCGATGTATTGAAGACTCCCGTCGAATGGACTGGCAAAGTGAAAGCTGAAATGCTCCTGTCGTCCACCGCCAAGGATACGGACCTTATTGTTCGCGTCAGTGATGTGTATCCAGACGGTCGCTCGATCTTGTTGGTTGACTATGTTCGTCGGGTTCGCTACCGCAATGGCTTCGACAAAGAAATCTTTTTAGAGCCAGGTGAGATTGCCAAAGTGTCCTTTGACGTAGGTTGGATTAGTCAGATTTTTAACACCGGCCATCGTATCCGAGTCACGGTCGCAAGTACGGGTGCTCCTTTTTTTGAACCCAATCCGAACACGGGCGAACCGCTGACGATCGAGTTTCCTGCCAAGACCGTAGTGGCAACGAACACGGTACATCACGACAAGCACCACGCATCGCGGATCATCGCGCCTGTTTGCTCAAACTAGGATAAACCACGGTTCGACTTTATTAACTTCGACCCCCATGGACCTTTGGGTATAAAACCGGGGCTAGCCGCGTGGTCAGTGGTTCGTGGCTAGGTTGAGTGTCAACTTCTCCCGGTGTAAAACCGGGAGCTTGTTTTCGATCCGTTCACTTTGAATATCGACGCCAACAGGCGAATGCCGCCGAATTTATTTCGGGGGATTGTTACCATCAACCTACTAGGGGTAGGTTACTTGGGTCATTTACCCCGGTACCCTTTGGCCGCGGGCGAAGTAGATTAGCTGCTAAAGCAAAAGCCACGCCGCTCCCTCATTCCCCGCGTCCGGCCGCCGTTGGCGACCGGACGCGGGGAATGGGGGAGGATTTTCGCCTGCGCTTCTTAGCTTAGCTACAAATCTTATTCACCAACCAGACGAGCTGGCTGTTGATTTACTGCGAATTTGTCAAGCAATATCAGCCGCAGGGCGCTAGCCCACGGTTTACGGCAAAGAACCGGACGCTAGCGCGTTCCGG
>JAYTVL010000664.1:0-38824 GCA_043744075.1 Pirellula sp.
GTCGATCACAACATGGGCCGCAAACCGTGGGCTAGCGCCCTTCGGCTAATCAGCCGGAACGCGCTAGCGTCCGGTTAAGCCCGACTTATGATCGAAGCCTTATTTTTGGCACCAGCCTAAACATTAGTCGAGTGGTAGAATAATTTCATGGCCAACGAACAAGAGATTCTTGAATCAACTGAGTATATATCTGCGCGCGAAGAAGCGCTCTTCGCACGGGATCTAGATGGTCAGCTTATTCGTTTTGCAGACTCAACTCTTGACGATCTCGACACGGATGTCAAACTCTCAATCGATGGCCGCGAAGTGGTTGTAAAGAAAGCAGTGCCGCTTCGCAATTCACAGGGCATCATCGTCGCAAACGAACTTGGCGAGCCGATTCCCAGACCGACCACGATCTACGATGCGGTAACGCAAGTGTACGTTTCTAAGGTTGGGGACGTGAATCCGGTTCCCATTTTATGCCATCGCGAACATCTTAACCCTGTTGGCGTTTGTCGCATCTGTTTAGTTGAGATTGAAGAGCGTAGAAAGAGTGGTAGGGTCAAGAAGGATTTGGTTTCGTCGTGCACGTACCACGTCAAGGAAGGGATGATCGTCACAACGCTAGCAAGCAAAGAGAATCCCACAACCGTCGATTTGATCAAAAGCTCGGTTGGAGTGATTCTAGAATTGCTTGCCTCTGAGCACCTAACGGCTGCGGAGTCGGCTGCCTTGGTGCAAGGTGAGCCGACGCGGGGTCCGAATGAACTAAAGAGATTGGTAGCCCTCTTTACCAAGAATCCGAAGGCGTCTCGTTACGCGCCAAGCCATCTCAGCGGAAGTCGTGGCAAAGACACTTCATCAGAAATTATTTCGGTCAATCATGATGCTTGCATTCTATGCCAACGCTGCACACGGGCGTGCAATGACATTAAGCAGAACGATGTAATTGCGAAAGACGGCAAAGGCTACGACACCCGAATTGCGTTCGACAACAACTTGCCGATGCTCGATAGTTCGTGCGTTTCCTGTGGTGAATGCGTCATTTCGTGTCCAACCGATGCCTTGACATTTCGGCCTGAAGTTGTTGCCAAGCAAGTGGAAAAACTTCAGAAGCAAACGCGGCGTGAGTCCGCGTCCAAAAGTCAGGTGCTGACCGTAGAAGAGATGCTCGACATTCCAATATTTGCTGGCATCCCATACAAATTTTTGCAATTCAATGGCGCTGCGTGCGTGCGCAAGATACTGAAGCCAGGTGAAACTCTTTGCACACGAGGAGAATATGGCTCTACCGCCTTTCTGATTCAACGTGGAAAATTCGAAATCCAGCTGAGTAAAGGCTCAGTTGTGCGAAGCGCTGCCAAAAACAAAGGAGGAGGTTTTTTGGGCTTGTTCGGACGATCCAGCTCAACCCAAGCAGTTCCGAGCCTTGCCACCGGTGCAGACACACAGTCCGCCACAGACGGTTTTAAGCTCTATCGTGGAGTCGAAGACGTAATCCTCGGCGAAATGGCATGCCTGAATCGGTATCCAAGAACAGCGACAGTAGTTGCGATCGAAGCATCGGAAGTCATCGAAATAGGGAGCAATGTTTTATACATGCTCCAAAGGAACGCCAGCAGTCGCAGAATCCTAAACGAAGCATACCGAAGACACGCTTTGAATTCCGACCTAGAACGACTGCCCATTTTTTCCTCGCTTTCAATTGAGGGAAGATCCGAAGCGGCACGAATCATTTCCGAGGACGTCGACTTAGTCAGTGTTGAACCTGGGCGACCAATCTTTAAGCAAGGCGAATCGAGCGATGATTTTTACCTTGTCCGACTCGGTTACGTGAAAGTAAGTCGAAAGCAAGGAACTCGCGACCACGTTGTAAACTACGTCGGTCCCGGAAATATAGATTCAGCTGCTGGATCCTTTGGCGAGATTGCAGCCCTATCTTTGATTTACAACGAAGAATTGAAAACAGAGATGAATAGACTCAATTATCGACCTGGCATTCGTACATCGACGTGTAGCGCACTGGATCACGTCGAATTGGTACGTATCAAAAGCTCACAGTTAAAGAAGATTGCGGACACAAATCCGGACTTCAAAAAGCGATTGCTGGACCGGGCTCGATTCTTACTTGCGAAAGATCTCGAACGAGAGAGCGAGCTCAGTACTGGCAAAGCGAATTTTGTTGGCCAAGGACTATACAATGCGCAGAGCTTGCTGGTCTTGGATCTGGAATCTTGTACGCGATGCGATGAATGCACGAAAGCCTGTGCAGACTCTCACGGAGGTGAGTCGAGATTGGTGCGTGAAGGGTTGCGATTCGAGAATTTTTTAGTGGCAACGAGCTGCCGCTCCTGCACGGATCCTTATTGCTTGGTTGGCTGCCCAGTCAATTCGATTTTTCGTGAAGGCTCCAAAGAGATAGTCATCGAAGATCACTGTATCGGCTGCGGACTCTGTGCAAGCAACTGTCCCTATGGCAACATCACCATGTATGGCAAAGAAGATGGCTTTCGACTTGAGGGCAAAATCAAGATCCCAATCATTCGCCAAAAAGCGACGACATGCGATCAGTGCAAGAGTATCGGCGGCACACCGCGTTGCGTGTATTCTTGTCCCCACGATGCAGCATTTAGAATGTCGGGCGAGCAATTGAAAGATGCAGTTTTGGCAAAGGGAACAGGCTAGTACCACTGGGCAGGTTGCACCAGGATGATCGCTGCAATACAATGCGGTTGTTTACTTATTAGTTTACACTGGTGGCTGCTTCGAGCGAGGGCTAGCAATTGGACAGCGGACAACTGAAATGGATAGCAAACTTCATTTGGAATATCGCTGACGATGTGCTGCGCGGAGTCTATGTCCGTGGAAAATATCGCGACGTAATCCTGCCTATGGTTGTAATTAGGCGGCTGGACGCAGTCCTTGAGGACACGAAGGATGCAGTTCTCAAGCAGAAAGCCAAGCTGGAAAAGGCGGGTATTGTCAACCAAGAAGCGGCGCTTAAACGCGCTGCTGGCCAAGCGTTTTACAACAAGTCAGAGTTCCGGCTGATGGATCTCAAGTCGCGAGCCAAGCAACAGCAGCTCAAACTCGACTTTGAAGCCTATCTCGACGGCTTCTCTGACAACGTTCAAGAGATCCTTAGCAAGTTCAAGTTCCGCAACCAAATCGCAACGTTGGTTGAAGCTGACATCTTGGGTGGACTTATTGAAAAGTTTCTGGACAAGTCAATCAATTTAAGTCCCAAACCGGTTCTAGATGAAAATGCCAAAGAGAAGCTGCCGGCTCTTGATAACCACGCGATGGGCACCATCTTTGAAGAATTGATCCGCCGTTTCAATGAGGAAAACAATGAAGAAGCGGGAGAGCACTTTACGCCCCGTGACGTCGTCAAGCTGATGGCCAATCTCATCCTTTTGCCGATCGCTGATCTAATCAAGCCTGGCACCTACACGGTGTATGACGGTGCGTGTGGAACGGGTGGAATGCTAACCGTTGCAGAAGAGGCGCTGCACAAGCTTGCGGGAGACAAGGAAGTTTCGATCCACTTGTTTGGCCAAGAAAGCCAACCTGAAACGTATGCGATCAGCAAAGCCGACCTATTGCTCAAAGGAGAAGGCGAAGAAGCTGAAAATTTCTCCAATGGGTCAACGCTTTCGCAAGATGCATTTCCGTCACGCGAATTCGATTTCATGCTTTCCAATCCGCCCTACGGCAAAAGCTGGAAAACAGACCTTGAACGCATGGGAGGCAAGTCCGACCTGCAAGATCAACGCTTTGTTGTCGAGCATGATGGCGATGCAGAGTTTTCGCTTATCACACGTTCCAACGATGGCCAGCTTATGTTCTTGGTCAACAAGCTGAGCAAGATGAAACGTGATACGCCGCTGGGGAGCCGAATTGCCGAAGTTCACAATGGAAGTTCACTATTTACGGGGGATGCCGGACAAGGCGAGAGCAACATTCGCCGATGGATCATCGAGAACGACTGGCTAGAGTCCATCATCGCGCTGCCACTCAACATGTTCTACAACACCGGTATTGCGACATATATCTGGGTGCTGAGCAATCGCAAACCGAAGAAGCGCAAAGGCAAGGTTCAACTGATCGACGCGACATCGATCTTCACACCGCTTCGCAAGAACCTAGGAAAGAAAAACTGCGAGTTCAATGACGATCAGATCGAGTTGATCACGAAGCTGTTTTTGGATTTCAAACCAACAGATGTCTCCAAGATTTTTCCGAATGAAGAGTTTGGATACTGGAAAATTGTCGTCGAACGTCCGCTACGACTGACCACGCGTATTACCAAAGAGCGATTGAATGCATTCAAGGCAACGGCATCCAAAGCCTGGTTAGAACCGGTTGAAATGCTGGTCAAGATTGTCGGCATGGACAAGCCGCATCGCGATTTCAATGAAGTTAACGATCAGTTCGAAGCGTCCCTGACGGAAGCAGGAATAAGTCTAAGAGCTGCTGCTCTGAAGAATATTTATGGGGCATTCACGGAGAAGCATCCTGAAGCTGAGCCTGTGATCAAGAAGAAGACCAAGAAAGGTATCGTTTACGAGACCGATCCAGAGCTTCGCGATACCGAACAGGTACCTTTGCTCGAAGTTGGTGGTGTTCAAGCCTTCTTCAATCGCGAAGTGCTCCCCCATGTTCCTGATGCTTGGATCGATGAATCCAAAACGCTCATCGGATATGAGGTCTCGTTTACTCGCCACTTCTACAAGCCCCAACCTCTCCGCTCGCTTGATGATATTCGGGTCGATTTGCAGCAGTTGCAGACAGAAGCGGAAGGTCTGCTCGATCGAATTGTGGCGATGGGAGGGGCGTCATGATGAGAATGGGACACGCATGGGACAAGTGGGACACGAATCGATTAGCTGTCGAACGGGACATCTTGGGGACAAAGGGGACGTACTTCGCGGTTCTAAACAATTGGGCCACCAAGGGGCCAATTGGGCCATTGATTGCCAAGCCGCACTCTCAGGCACCTCGAAAAAACTTGAGGAATAGCGCAATCCAGATTACGAATTCTCCAGATCGAGTTGACTTTCGTCCAATTTTGGCCGATACTTATGGTAATTGCTCCCTGTCGGACAAGCCGCAAGGCCTTCGGCGGGGTTATTTTTTGCGCTCGTGTTACGCAGCGTTCGCTGGCTGGGAGGTATCCCATGCCAGATGAACCGACGGTCAAACGCACGATTGCCTTCTTCGATGGGCAAAACCTCTTTAACGCCGCCAAGTATGCCTTTGGCTATACTTGGCCGAATTACCATCCGTTGAAGTTAGACAAAGCCATTTGCACCCAGCAAGGATGGCACTTGGATATCGCCTGTTTCTATACCGGCGTTCCTCGGTCCCAGAACGACGTAGGCCGCTACACGTTTTGGACCAACAAGCTAGCTCAGATGAAAGTCGATGGCGTGCAGACTTTCTCGCGCATGCTGCAATATCGCAACCAAATCGTAATCTTACCGAGCGGTGAACAGTCAACCGTACAAACCAGCAAAGAGAAGGGCATTGACGTCCGAGTCGCATTGGATGTGATCGCGTCAGCGTACAACGCAACTTGCGATGTGGCACTTATTTTCAGCCAAGATCAAGACTTGTCGGAGGTTGCCGATGACGTTCGCGACATCGCAAAGCAGCAGAAACGATGGATGAAAGTCGCATGTGCCTATCCGGTCGGACCGAACTACAGCAATCGCCGGGGAATCAACGGGACCGACTGGATTCAGATCGATAAGGCAACTTACGACAATTGCCTCGATCCTCGCAACTATCGCCCAAATCAGGGAACCACAAATTGAAACCGTATCCGAAATATAAAGACTCTGGGATACCGTGGCTAGGTAAAATCCCTGACCACTGGGATGTTCGTCGCAACGGTCGGCTATTTGCGCAACGAAACGAAACGGGCTATGGTGAGCTGCCCATCCTTGAGGTTTCGTTGCGAACAGGGGTGAGGGTTCGCGATATGGATAACTTGAAACGCAAGCAGGTCATGTCGGATGCAGAGAAATACAAACGAGCTGAAAAAGGGGACATCGCTTACAACATGATGCGAATGTGGCAAGGAGCGCTCGGCACAGCACCTGTCGATGGACTTGTAAGCCCCGCTTACGTCGTCGCGCGTCCGTTCGAGGAAACGAATCCCAACTACTATAGCTATCTTTTTCGAACTGAGGCGTACAAAGCAGAAGTTGACGGTTACTCGCGAGGGATCGTCAAAGATCGCAATCGATTGTACTGGCAGGATTTCAAACGGATGCCATCTTGTTTTCCACCTCCAGACGAGCAGGCCGCCATCGTGCGGTTCCTAGATGCTAACGCAGTGTTGGTTCGCCAGTTTATTCGCAATCGTAGACGACTGATTGAAGTGCTAACCGAGCAGAAGCAAGCGATTATCAGCCGAACCGTAACATGCGGTCTCAATCCAAATGTCAAAATGAAACCGTCTGGCGTTGATTGGATTGGTGATGTGCCTGAGCACTGGGAACGCAAGAAATTGAAATTTCTATCGCGAATAAATTACGGAATATCACCGAACAATAGTACCTACAACGGCGACGGACTTGGTACCTTGCTCGTAAATGGGCCCGATGAATATTCCAAGGAGGAATTTGGATACACCAGACCGATTAAGTGGACAACCGCCCCTACTAAATTCGCACCAAGAGGCGCAGTTCTCTTCTGTTTGCGAGGGTCAACAACGGGACGGCTAAATCTATGTCATGACGATGTGAGCATCGGGAGGGGGGTCGCGGCACTTATCCCCAATGGAAACAGCGAGTATTTTACTTATGCAATGATGTCCCTTCGATCTCACTTAAAGTCAACGTTTCGAGGATCGACGTTTCCGAGCGTGACTGCTGAACAGCTAAACAACTATCTGCTTACCGATCCGCCTGTAGAAGAACAAGCCGCAATCGCAGTTTTCATTTCCGAGAAAACTCATACACTTGAAACTGCAATCCAAACGGCACATTCAGAGATTGACTTGATGCAGAATTATCGAAACAGATTAGTGTCAGATGTAGTAACAGGGAAAATAAATACGATCGGCGTAATCATTGAATTGCATACAGAGTTTGAACTCGAAGTTGATGACGACCTAATGGATAATGAGGAAGTGAATGACGAGGTGAATTATGCCGACGACTGATACCAGTGAAAAAGGCCCGGAGATTCTCATCGTCAATTCGCTTAATCTAGAATCAGGCTTCGTTATGGGCTCGCCGAGCGACTAGGACCGCAACTCGGCCGTCGATCTCGTTAAGAACACTCCAAAAAATACAATTCAACCTGAAGTGATGAAGTGATGACGTCATGAAAACCAATTCGCAATCACTGGAACTCAACTGGAATACATAAATGCTAATACGCGAACTTACGCTCCGTGGGATTTTGTCGTTTGGACCGGACACACCTCCACTGGAAATGAAGTCACTCAATGTCTTGATCGGCCCCAATGGGTCAGGTAAGTCGAACCTGGTCGAAGCTATTGGGTTGCTGCGATCATCAGCGACAAAGCTCACAGCACCGATGCGGGGTGTTGGGGGGGGCGGTGTCACCGAATGGATTTGGAAAGGTGGCAACGGCCACCAGGCGACCATCGAAGCCGTACTGGAGAATCCGCCAGGACCGCGAAAACGAACACCAGTTCAGCCACTTCGTCACTCGATTGTGTTCAAAGAGACCAATTCAAGATTTGAGTTAGTAGACGAATCCATTGAAAACCAGAAGCCCGACTACGGACATCAAGAGCCATTGTTCTTTTACCATTTCGCCAACGGGCGCCCGGTTTTGTCCGTTCGAGGAGATGACGATAAACGACAATTGCAACGTGAGGATGTAATGCTTGATGAATCTATTCTTTCGCAGTTTAAGGACCCGGAAGCATTTCCCGAACTCTCGCACCTCGCCTCGGCGTATTCGGATTTTCGATTGTATCGAGAATGGGCATTTGGTCGTAATTCGGTCTTCCGCAGCCCGCAATCTGCTGACCTGCCAAGTGGCCGCTTAGAAGAAAACTTTTCAAACCTTGGCCTCTTTCTGAACTATCTACGTGGTAAGCCGGCGGCAAAACGAAAGATTATTGAACACCTTCGCAATCTCTACGAGGGTTTGGAGGACTTTGATGTTCAGGTAAAGGGTGGGACGGTGGAAGTATTCTTGACCGAAGGCGATTTTATCATTCCGGCCAGTCGACTGTCCGATGGTACGCTTCGATATCTTTGTCTACTAGCGATTTTGTGTGATCCTGATCCACCGAAGTTGATTTGTATCGAAGAACCAGAACTTGGTTTGCATCCAGACATGATTCCAAAGATCGCCGATTTGCTAAAGGACGCTTCGTCACGCACGCAGCTAGTTGTGACTACCCATTCTGACATGTTGGTAGATGCGTTGAGCGATCAACCAGAGTGCGTTGTCGTTGTTGAAAAACATGATGGAAAAACTGAGCTTCGTCGTTTAGTCAACAACGATGAATTGAAGTCTTGGATCGAGAAATATAACCTTGGTGAAACTTGGTCACGAGGATTGATCGGAGGCAACCGATGGTGAGTGTCGTTATTTTTGTTGAAGGCGGTGCGAAGGGGAAAGCAGCTCGCAACCGCGTTCGAGAAGGGTTCGGGAAATTTTTCAAGAAGTGCGATTTCGGACGTCGGCTTCCAGCAGTCGTTCCATCGGGTTCACGAAATGATGCATTTGACAACTTCGAAACTGCATTAGAACAGAATCCGTCGCGGTCAGCTTTTTTGTTGGTTGACAGTGAAGATCCGATCGACGATATCAATAGAACTTGGCAGCACTTGAAAGTTCGCGATGGCTGGGATGCGCCAAAAAACGCAACAGACGAACATGTGTTGCTGATGACCACATGTATGGAAACTTGGATTGTTGCGGATCGTGAAACACTGCGAACCTTCTATCAGACCTGTCTCAGCGAGGGCAAGCTGCCTGCCGATACAGACCGCGAGCAACGACATCGCCACGACTTATTGAGAGCTTTAGAGGCTGCTACAAAGGACTGTAGTAGTCCCTATGGTAAGGGCGACAGATCATTTGACTTAGTAGCGGAACTTGATCCCAAACGATTGATAAGTCGTTTGCCGAGCTTCGCTCGCATTATCCAAATCTTGAAGAGCAAGCTATGATCACTACTGATACCAGCGAAAAGGGCATCGAGACACTCATCGTCAATTCGCTGATTCTCGAATCAGGCTACGTTATGGGCTCGCCAAGCGACTACGACCGCGACTCGGCTGTCGATCTTGTCAAGCTAGCTGCTTTTCTGCGGACAACGCAGACTGACATTGCAGAGACGCTTGACTTAGATAATGACAGTCCGACGCGGGCCAAGTTTTTGGCTCGTCTGCAAGGTGAGATTGCCAAGCGTGGAGTCATCGATGTATTGCGGAATGGCATCAAGCACGGGCCTGTTTCCGTGGAGTTGTTCTACGGTACTCCTTCGCCAGGCAATGAAGTTGCTTCTCAACTACATGCGGCCAATATTTTCAGCGTGACGCGGCAGCTGCGATATAGCAAAGATGCAACCGCCCTATCGCTCGACATGGCGATCTTCATCAATGGATTGCCAATCATCACTTTCGAACTGAAAAATCGATTGACGAAGCAGACCGTGTTGGATGCTGTCGAGCAGTATAAGAATGACCGTGACCCCAAAGAACTGCTGTTTCGTTTCGGTCGCTGTGTGGTTCATTTTGCAGTCGATGACCAAGAGGTCCGCATGTGTACGCATTTGCAGGGCAAGCACTCCTGGTTCTTGCCGTTCAATAAGGGTTTCAATGAGGGAGCCGGCAATCCGCCGAATCCCCATGGCCTCAAGACCGACTACTTGTGGAAAGAGATCCTCAAGAAGTCCAGCCTGACGGATATTCTAGAGAACTATGCTCAGACGCTTGAAGAAAAGGATAAGTCGGGTCGGAAGACCTACAAGCAGTTGTTTCCACGTTATCACCAGTTGGCAGTGGTGAGATCTTTGTTGACTGACGCAAAAAAAAAGAGAGTGGGCCAAACGTATCTGATTCAGCATTCGGCTGGCAGCGGAAAGAGTAATTCGATTGCTTGGCTCGCTCATCAGCTAGTCAGCCTCACGAGCGAGGGCGCGACAAAAACCCCCACTTCCAAACCTCGTAAGCCGGCAGACGGTGCCGTACTGACGGGCGAAGCTTCTTTGGCAGCGGAAAAACCTGAACAGTACACGGCGACATCGCAACCGACCGTGTTTGACACTGTCCTCGTGGTGACGGATCGCCGAGTGCTGGACAAGCAAATCCGCGACACAATTAGACAATTCGCACAAGTTGGTTCAGTGGTTGGTCACGCTGAGAGAGGCGAAGATTTGCGGCGTTTCCTAGAAGCGGGCAAAAAGCTGATCATCACGACGGTTCAAAAGTTCCCTGTCATCTTGGACAAGATCGGCACCGACCACCGCGACAATAAGTTTGCTCTCATCATCGATGAAGCGCATTCAGGACAAGGTGGTAGCACCATGGCCAAAATGCAATCGGCACTTTCAGAAGATGCTCCCGATACGGAGGAAACTCCTGATGAACGCATCGCTCGAATTATGGAGTCTCGAAAGTTGCTTCCGAACGCAAGTTACTTTGCGTTTACGGCGACTCCCAAGGGTAAGACATTGCAGCTCTTTGGAATCAAGACACCCAAGGGAGGCTATCGCCCGTTTCATGTTTACACGATGAAGCAAGCGATCGACGAGGGCTTCATTCGGGACGTGCTTCAAGGCTACACCCCGGTCTTGAGTTACTACCATGTGATCAAGAAGATCGAATACGATCCAGAGTACGACGCTGAACGAGCCATGAAGAAGATTCGCAAGTATGTTGAGGGGCATCAGCATGCGATCCGTAAAAAAGCGGAAATCATGATCGACCATTTCCATGCCCACGTTTCTGGACCACGCAAGGTCGGCGGCCAAGCACGAGCCATGGTTATTGCTCGCGGTATCAATGCGGCGATGCAGTATAAGACGGCTTTCGATGCTTACCTAGCAGATCGCAAGAGTCCATTTAAGACGATCGTTGCGTTCTCGGGAAAGCACACCTACTTGGGTACCGAAAACGTGGACGAAGCCAAAATGAATGGCTTTGCTAGTGCGTTGATTCCTGAAAAACTGGCAGAGGAACCCTATCGATTCCTAATCGTGGCAGAAAAATTTCAGACGGGTTTCGACGAACCGCTGCTACATACAATGTATGTGGATCAGCCGCTTTCAAGTATCAAAGCTGTCCAGACCTTGTCACGACTGAATCGAGCGCATCCGCAAAAGCATGACACTTTCGTGCTTGATTTCGTAAACGACATCGACACGATAGAGTCCGCATTTCAAGACTACTATAAGACCACGATATTAAGCAAAGAAACCGATCCTGATAAACTCCACGATTTGAAAACCGACTTGGATGCAGCTCAAGTTTACGACTGGCCATCGGTGGAAAAACTGGTTCAGCTTTTCTTGGATGGTGCCGCTCGAGACAAGTTGGACCCCATCCTGGACGCATGCGTTGCAACCTACAACGCTGAGCTGGACGAAGATGGGCAGGTAGCTTTTAAGGGAAAAGCAAAACTATTTGCGAGAACCTACGGATTCTTGGCCGCTGTCTTGCCATATTCTCTGCCCGAGTGGGAGTTGCTTGCAACGTTCCTGAACTTCCTAATCCCAAAATTACCATCCCCGAAAGAAGAGGATTTATCAAAAGGGGTGCTCGAGTCTATCGACATGGATAGCTATCGCAACGAGGTTCAGGCCCAACGCATTATTTCGCTGGCTGATAAGGATGGCGAGTTGGAACCGATACCCATGGGTGGAGGTGGTGGTCGACGTGAACCCGAGGTCGATCGGCTGAGCAATATTATTAAGGCATTCAATGACCAATGGGGTAACGTACCGTGGAAAGATGCGGATCGAATTCGCCGAGTTGTTACCGAGGAGATTCCAGCCAAAGTATCTGCGGACAAGGCCTACCAGAATGCCCGAAGGAACTCAGACAAGCCAGCAGCCAAGCTTGAGCATGACCGAGCACTTACTCGGGTTATGACGGATCTACTTACTGATCACACCGATTTGTTCGGTCGATTCAGCGATGACGAGAGTTTTGCGAAGTGGTTGAAGGAAATGGTTTTCAACATGACCTACAGCGAAGATGAGGTGGCTTAAATGCAGTTTCTCAGCAAAGCAACAGGGCTCAGTAACTCAAGCGAATTGAGAGACTCGCGTGACAAGTAACGAACGGCTCGCATTCGGCCAAGCACTTCGAGAGAAGCGGACTACAGCAAAAATAAGCTTGCGAAGATTTGCAAAACTTCTCGGTGTCAGCCCTACTTACCTATCGCAGGTAGAGCAGTGTAATGCGCCACCGCCAACAGCCGAACGCATTTTGCATATGTCGAGACTGTTGAATACCGCTCCCGACCCGCTTCTCGCCTTGGCTGGCAGAGTTCCAACCGAGTTAGCGCAACTAATTCACCGGCATCCCATTGAGCTACCAAGGCTAATTCGATTGGTTGCAGATTGGAAATCGGTTGAGATTGCAGCGTTAGCTGATTGTATAGGTGCAGGCGAGTTCCACGCGGCTAGCATCCAAGTCAAAGCTGTACGCGCCACTTGACGGATAGAGGATCTAGCCCCGCGGGTTGCGGTTGAAGTTCTGGTACGGTAGCCGAACGCCCGCAACGATGAATTGATCGGCTCGCAAAGCGTCCGGTGCTTGGAATCCTTGCTGTGCGCCTACCGTGACTACGTCGTCTTGATCGACACCGTCTCCGCTGACTCCAAGCCCGCCTACCAAGCGCCTTGCGCCCGATATGTCATCGTATAAAGCTGAGCTCCCAGGAAAGAAAACGATGCCGTTCTGCTTTTTGACGTTTCTAGGGTCGCGAAAGTTTCGAGATGCATTAAACGAGTCAAAGGAAAGGACCGTGGCGGTGTTCGATGCATAGACAGACGCAGGCAAAGCAACATTCGGGTTCGTGTTTTCGGCTGTCAGTGGATTGATCCCTGGCATCGTGAGGCTGCTGAAATCACCGGGCGGTGTTCCCTCAGGTGCGCCGGACGGGAATCGTGGTAAAGCTAGGAATCGGAAGGTCCGATTCGTAAGTGCTGTTCCAGCTGGGATATCAAACGAACCATTGTTGTCTTGATCAATTCGGTCAGCCGCTACGAGCGAATTCCCTGCGTAATAAGCAGTGTTTCTAGACTTCGCAACAGCGACGTCGACAGAGAAAATGGTTGCGTCAGGCATTCTATATAGGCCCAGCACTTCGCCAGCTGAATCCGCTACTGCCAGCACCATTTTGGTACGGGCTCCCGGGCGAAAATTGCTATCGAGACGAATTGCTGCACGTGTCAAGTCGGCTTCTTTTCTTCCGTTGTTAATGATTTGCTCGACTTCGGGTGCCGTGAACTGTGGATACACTGCCGATGCATGGGGCATTACCAACCATCCTTCTGGGACGCTTTGACCTGATTGAGACGTCGCGTTTGCAGTGTTGATGCGTTGATTGGTACCCGAGTTGATTCCGCGTCCACCTTGGTTTGCGCGACCGACTTGTAACAATCTTTGTGTACCGGTAACGGCGTTTTCTCGCGTGGGATGCGGGCCGAAAATCTCAAGCGTTATGCCTACCAGATCGATACGCCCAATTGGCAACCCAAACGATCCGCGTGAGGGTGCGAGACCTTCGAACTGAGTCACCGGCGTAGCACCTGGTCCGACGACCGTTCCACCCGCTGCAAAATAGGCGATGAACTCAGATTCAAGAACTTTTGGTGCATTCAATCTATCGCTATTGGATTGAGGCCCAGCTGCTCCTCGCAATGAAGCGTGCACGAAATTCTGCTCGTATGATGCGTAACCGTTTGGTCCAGGGAAAAAGACGCCGATTCCTCCTACCAAGACCCCGTTCTTATAGAGAGGCAATCCGCCTGGGAGAGTTGCGATACCGCGTCCCTGAGCGCTGGGCAGCAAGCCGGATTGAAATCCATACGACTCTGGAAATGTTTGCATGAACGATTTCGCAGCATCTGGTATGAAAGCGGGATTTGCGTCGAATCGCCACGTCAGTGTTTTGTCGTCCGCATTTCCCTTGATGCCATCGAATCCAGGGTGCACTGAACTGTCGCGGCTTTGGTGCTCGATTGCGAACAAATCTACTGGCGGTGTATTCGCTACAACCGGCGGAAAATGGGCTCCCGTTCCAATGGGAGCGACAAAGCCTGGACCGCGCAGCGGCGAATTTGGATCGGTTATGTCGGGATTCGACTGTACCTCGCGCTGCGTAATCGTCGACTGACTGATAAACCGAATGGTGCGAGACGTTAGCGGGGCAGCATTGTTGGAAAAGAATGCAGCTGTTCTTGCTTTGGCAACGGCACCATCAATCGCGAAAACTCGATCAACCGTTCGACCAGCATACGCCGCATCCACATCCGACTCTGTGCGAACTCCCAAAATACGTCCCGATCGATCTACGACGGCAATGATCGCATCGTTACTTGATGTCGCCATCGCTGCTCTTTGAAGAAGCGTATTGACTTCCGTGTCAGAAATAACTGGCTCCGGGATAGCGGATACCGATATTACCCCTTCTGACTGCGATTCGCCCGACTCTGTGCTTTCGTTTCCACCTAATGGCGATGAGGCGTCGGCATTGAGTTGTTCGACAACAGCCAAAATGTCTTTGTCAGACACCGACCCATCCGCGTCGACATCACAAAAAGTGATCGCTTGGTCCACCGCTTCTTCTGTAATAAGTTCTTCAGCGACGAGCGATTTGCTTCTGTTGATTTGATTGATAACTATCAAAGCATCGAGCGGAGTCACTTCGAAATCATTGTCTACATCCAGCGGCAAGCTAGTATTATGAAAACCGGGGATCCCGGCCATGAGCGAGCGAAACTCTAGTTTTTCTAGAGTTAGCTTACGCCGAGATCGATTCTCTCGAAGTTGTTTTCGAAACATAATGGAATGGCCGCACGACTGCATTTGGACAGTGTTCAAAACAAACTGTACGTGCAATCACGTTCGAGCAACCCGTTCGAACAACTTTAAGTCGAAACGCAATAAAACGAACAAAGAAGCAATCGACATTCGGTTTTAGTGTTCATGACATCTTTAACACCTATAGAATCTTCTCCTGCGTCACAGCAACCGTAGCAGGAGTCGCAAGACTTCTGATCGCATTTGCTAACAGTGACTGAACTCTTGGGAGTTCAGCTACTTTTATATTCCATACCGCCGCTCGCCTTACCGTGACCGAACGGTCCTCAGCCTCGCGGATTGCGGTTGAAATTCTGGTACGGTAGCCGAACGCCCGCAACCATGAATTGATCTGCTCGCAAAGCGTCTGGTGCTTGGAAGCCTTGTTGCGCTCCTACGGTGACTACGTCGTCTTGATCGACACCGTCGCCGCTGACTCCTAGTCCACCAACTAAGACCTTAGTACCCAACACATCATCGTACAGAGCTGAACTTCCAGGAAAGAATACAATGCCGTTCTGTCGTTTGATATTCCTTGGGTCTCGGAAGTTTCGCGAGGCATTAAACGAGTCGAATGACAAGACTGTAGCTGTTTTGGATGCATAAACAGATGCAGCCATTGCGACACCCGTATTTTCGCCAGTCAGTGGATTGATCCCGGGCATCGTTAGTATGCTGAAATCGCCCGGTGGTGTCCCCTCCGGCGAACCAGATGGGTATCGAGGCAATGCAAGGAAACGAAAGGTTCTGTTCGTAAAGGCCGTTCCTGCTGGAACATCAGAAACATTGTTATTGTCGAAATCGATTCGATCGGCATCTATAAGCGAGCTACTTGCGTAGTAGGATGTGTTTCGCGACTTGGCAACGGCGACATCAACGGAGAATATCGTTGCATCATGCATTCGATAGAGTCCTAGCACGTCACCCTTGGAATCGGAAACCGCTAGAACCATTTTGGTTCGGGCTCCCGGACGGAAACCGTTTTTAAGATCCAGTCGAATTGCTGCTCGTGTTAAGTCCGCTTCCTTGATCCCGTTTTCTATGATCCGTATGACTTCTGCGGCTGTAAGTGTATTGTCGACAGTGGAGTCATGCGGTTCAATCAACCAGCCTTCGGGAACACTGTAACCTGACAGCGCGGTCACTTTGTTCGCGCCCATAATCGGATTGCCCATCGCATCTTTAGTTAACGGTTGATCCGTACCGGAGTTGATTCCTCGGCCACCTTGATTTGCATGTCCGACTTGCAACAAACGCTGGGTTCCTGTCACCGCATTCTCTCGAGTTGGATGGGGACCAAAGATTTCAAGCGTGATTCCGACAAGGTCGATCCGGCCAATCGGCATTCCAAATTCACATATAGGAGCCGATCCCTCGAACTCGGTAACCGGAGTCGCTCCCGGGCCAACTACCGTTCCGCCAGCCGCGAAGTATGCAATGAATTCCGATTCCAAAACTTTCGACGCATTCAGTCGATCGCTATTGGGTTGAGGACCTGCCGACCCTCGGAGTGAAGCTGGTACGAAATTCTGCTCATAGGATGCATATCCATTCGGTCCCGGAAAGAATACTCCTATTCCACCAACAAGTGCCAATGTGCCGTCGTCACGTTTCTTATAGAGAGGCATTCCACCTGGAAGTGTTGCGATTCCACGCCCTTGGGCATTGGACAATCGACCGGACTGGAATCCATATGATTCGGGAAATGTCCTCATAAAGGCTTTTGCATCCGTGGGAATGAACGCAGGATTGGCGTCAAAACGCCAGTTCAAATCCTTCACGTCGTCCGGCGTTCCTTTGATGCCGTCAAATCCGGGGTGAACCGAGCTGTCGCGACTTTGGTGTTCGATTGCAAACAGGTCAACTGGAGGTGTATTGGCCACATCCGGCGGAAAATGGGCGCCTGTTCCGATCGGGGCAACGAAGCCAGGGCCTCTTAAGGGTGACGCTGGATCTGCAATGTCCGGATTCGACTCAACTTCGCGTTGAGTTATCGTCGACTGACTGATGAATCGAATCGTCCGCGAAGTCAGCGGGGCTTCTTCGTTGGAAAAGAAGGCTGCGGTTCTTGCCTTGGCGACGGCACCATCAATGGCAAACACTAAGTCGGCTTCTCGACCCGCGTACATGGCTTCTACATCCGATTCGGCGCGAACACCTAATATCCGCCCCGAACGATCCACGATTGCAATGATGGCGTCGTTGCTCGATGTCGCCATAGAGGCGCGTTTGAGGAGGCAAGCTACGTCATTTTCAGTGATGACTGGGCCCGAGATAAATGGGGCTGGCATTTCTACTGGCGCTTCGCTTACAGGAATCGGAACTGCGAAGTTGACGTTTAGCTGATTGACCACTGCCAGAACATCGAGAGGTGAAACCGTGCCATCCGCATCGACATCGCAAAACATGATGGGTTTGTCCGCTAATCCTTCCCCTTCGGCGCGATAGTCGCTGTTGATCTGATTGATGACAACCAAAGCATCCAGTGGAGTAACTTGAAGATCGTTGTCCACATCCAAAGGCATGCTGATATTGTGAAAGCCAGGGATGCCGGCCATCAAAGATCGGCACTCCAATTTTTCCACCGAAAGCCTGCAGTGCGAGCGATTCTTTCGAGTTTGTCTAAATACCATGGTAGGCGAGTTACGAGAAATTGGTGCCACAACACAGAACTAACCACTTGAGCATACTCGAACGAATAACAAAAAGCTATTTTGGAGAACTTCACCCAATCCACGCAATTGACGCAGCCCGAAGCAGACGAGCTGGTTGGGGTCTCAATCCGAACTTGGCGGACGCCGAATGCTTTTGCGACTCTTTAGAGTAGGGAGTCACAATTTCCCAGCGTTATTAAATTGCGGCAAATTCTTGTAGGAACACGGCGATGCCGATCAAAATTAGAAAAAGAACGCAATTAGCCCGAAAACTCTTTTCGGAAACTTTGGAGCCAAGGATTGGTGGAATTCTGGTTGGGAACATTGTCGCCGATTCGAAGGGAAAAGGGAAACTGAGTTTAACAACTAACGCAAGGACTCTGGCGAGCAGTTAATGCCAGCATCCTTTCCGGTCGTTTCTGACGGGACAAGCGTCAAGATCGACGTTGTCGAATCAATTTTGCGTCAAGAGCACTAGGTACGTTTATGAAATCCCCGTTAGCTTTACTAAGGGCCTGCCCGGAGTCATACTTAATAAAAATGCGGCAGCCAATGCGGCCTTGTATTCAAAACTGTCTTTTAGAATTGCAGTCTCCATCATCCATGACAGAAGAACCAAAGACGCAGGCGAGCGACTTAATACTTCTCAACCGATTTCGTTCTGGGGATGATGATGCGGCATTGCAATTGTACTACCGCTATGCTGATCGGCTCTTCCGTTTGGCTAGCCAGAATACGCCTGCAGAATTGGCACCACGGTTTGATCCAGAGGACATAGTCCAGTCCGTCTTTCGGACCTTCTTTCGACGTGCAGCTTTGGGGCAGTACGAAGCACCTGAAGGAGACGAGCTCTGGAAACTCTTGCTGGTTATGGCACTAAACAAAGTCCGTTCTCAAGGGGCATTTCATCGTGCCAGCAAACGCGACATCAGAAAAACGCAATCCTTGCCCGAGGGGGCCAATCAATTCGACGATCATAACAATGAAATAGCAAAGAACATACTTTGCATGTCGGTAGAAGAAATGATTCAAAAACAACCTGAAAGCCATCGTGGAATCATCCGACTCCGAATCGATGGACTTGAGGTGCAAACGATTGCCGAACGCGAAAATCGCAGCAAGCGAACCGTTGAACGTGTTTTACAATCTTTTCGAACCCAGTTGATGGATTCGGCTTTGCTGGACACCGGGATGCAGCAGGAATGATGAACCTTGATACGTTTGTCGATGCCCTCGAAGAAGAGATCGCAGCCAAGGGCGTAATGGCCATTGATTTGAAAAAGTTGGTTCCATCGCCCAACTCGTCCGATGGCTTTGGTAGCGAACGATCACGTATCCTGATTGAAATGCTTCGAGTTTGGCTGGAGCATCGCTGGCAAGCTGGCTTCCCAATTACTGCCCAAGAATGCCTAATGGAATTCCCTGACGAAGAGTTTTCGGCGGAAGAGATAGATAGCCTAAAATTTGAAGAGCAGCGTCAACAGCGATTCAGTCAGAGTTCACCAAAATCTTCAGCAGATCTTCAACGGCAATCGATTGAAAACCTACCAAGCGTTGGTGACACGTGGGGTGAGTTTGAATTGCTCGGAATCCTGGGCGTTGGAGCATTTGCAAAGGTTTATTTAGCGAGGCAGCGAGGATTAGCTGGACGTCTTGTCGCTTTGAAGTTGACTTTCCGACAGACACATGAATCAGAATGGCTTGCCACCCTTCAGCATTCTGCAATTGTCCCCATATATTCCAAGCACTGTATTGGCCAAGTATATGGTTTATGCATGCCTTTTTTGGGAAACACGACGTTAGCGGACTTACTGCGCGAGACTCCTCGGTTTACGTCAAGCACCAAATTCAGCTGGTGGTCCAAAGCCAGGCAAAAGGGTTCCTTCGGAGGCAGTTCCGTACTTAGCACAATTCAGCAGCGACATGAACAGTTCGACACAATTGTCAAAACTATTGATAAACAATTCAAAACCGCTTCGTCAGATCGTTCTAACTCGAAAAACCCTGACGAACCATTAGCTCAACTCCATGCGAGCGGAGCAACAGCCAATTCTCCGGCCTCACAAAACCTGAATCGATGCGACTATGTCAGCGCGATTTGTTGGATTGGATCGCAGTTAGCAGACGCACTTTCATATGCGCATCGAAACGGCGTTATCCATTCGGATATTAAGCCTGCCAATGTACTCTTGGCTTTTGATGGCCAACCGCGACTATTGGATTTCAACGTCGCCTACAAGAGTTCAACAGAGGAAAACGCAAGCAAGGATTTGCCGCTCGGAGGCACGATTCCGTATATGTCCCCGGAACATCGAAAGTCCTTCAATCAGTCAGCAATGGTCGATGCAAGGAGCGACCTTTATTCATTGGGTGTGGTTCTGTATGAAATGCTGACCGGCAGACTCCCCGACGAAAAACCTACGAGTCAAACCAACCCAAGCCAATGGAATTCCTCTGTCTCGCCTGCGATGTCCGCAATCATTCGCAAGTGCTTGGAGCTGGACCCAGTACATCGGTATCAATCCGCCGACTCAATGCGAGATGACTTGAACGCACAATTTCACCACGAACCATTAGTTCATCTGTCCGAACCGAGTTTCCTTGAACGACTGTCAAAGTGGAGCTTCCGACATCCTCGCATGTCGTCGACCGTTTCGGTAGCCTCTGTAGCGTCCATACTTATTGCATTCTTGATAGCGAGCGCGTTTGTTCGTCAAGCCGCGTTGAATCAGGCGGACTGGGTACATCGACTCGACTTGCTAAGGCAGCGAATTCCGAACTCCATGGCGATGTTGACTTCGCTAGGTGCCGTTCCGGAACTCGAAACAGATGTTGCGGCTGATCTCCAGCAAACGTTTCGATTGGTCGAGGAAAAGAACGCATTATCTCCGCAACTTGATACCCGATGGCGCAAAAGTGACGGAAACGTAGACGAGGATTTACGATCTCAGGTTAACCAACTCGCATGGCTAACAAGCAAACGGTTATGGCGTGATTCGCCAGCGATTCCGAATGGATTGGAAGTCAAATCAATTACAATTGGAGAACAAGAAAACGAACGACGACCGTTGGTTCTTATGCAGGAAAGGAAATACTTCGACGCAATCAAAATGCTCAAAACTCGCGTCAACCAAAACCCACGAGACTATGTGGGTTGGTGGCTGCTAGGTGACTGCTATTTCGCAAGTCACGATTTCGGAAATTCTCAGAATGCATACACGGTATGCATCGCGCTGCAACCTAAAAACGCAATCGCATACTTTAACCGCGGCATGACTTGGTATTCCGCCTCACAATTCGAATCATCGGCAGAGGACTATGCAAAAGCCTACTCTCTAGCCCCTTCTTGGCACTGGTCACGATTAAATCGCGCGCTGTCGTTACATAAGTTGGGACGACTCAACGAAGCCCTAGCTGAGCTGGATGTGGCTATTGACAAAGGCTATGCGACTGTCAGCGTATATCGTTTGCGAGGGCAAATTCAGGCCGCATTGGGCGATTCGGAGGCTGCGAAATTGGACTTCATGAACGCATTACAATGCGAACCGAAAACGGACCAGCATTGGGTTGATCGTGGCTTGATCCAGCTCGGATCGAATCCCGCGAAAGCCGCGGCGGATTTTGAAAAAGCCCTTATTGCCAATTCGACTTCTATCGATGCACATCAGAAACTCGCTTATGTCTATTCAGAGATCCTTAGAAATCCAGACCTGGGCTTTGAACACTCGAGCCGTCTTGTCGAATTGGCTCCTTGGCAACCAACACATCGGGCAGGTCGAGCGGTTTTGCATGCCCGAGCAGGTCGAACAAATGATGCCTTAGAAGACATTCGAGCGATTGAAGGGATGGCCGTGCGAGATCCTATCGCGATGTACCAAATAGCTTGCGTATACAGCATTCTCAGTGGAATTACGACTTTGGAACAAGAGTTGCAAAGTTACTCAAAGTCGGCTTTTAGATGGTTTACTTTGGCAGTTGGAGCTGATGCAAGTATTGCAAAGATAGCAATGACCGATCTCGATGTGCAATGGATGCGAGAACAAACTCAATTTCAAGAAATTACCAAGGCTGTGAGTATGCTTCAGCTGACTTCACCATAATAAATCGCAATATGAAAAAAAGACGCAATAGATATCGCTATGCCCTTCGGATAGAACAACTCGAAAATCGAGATATGTTCTCGCGCGAGGACGGTGCATTTGTTGGTTTTGGCAGCTTGACGTACAGTATTGCACCGGATGGAACCCACGTTGGAAAGGAAATTAGTTCGCTACAAAGCGACTTCAATCAGGTTGCGTCTTCCATTCAATGGCAACAGGCGATAGCCCGTGCATTTCAAAAGTGGAGTGTTCAGGCGAACATCAACATTGGAAACGTCGCCGACAATGGAGTCGCTTCTGGTGTGTATGGCCCGACGCGCGGTGACGAGCGCTTTGGAGACATTCGCGTTAGTGGGTTTGACTATGCGGTGGATACGTTTGCCGAAGCGGTATCCGAAAATTCACGTTCGGTCGGGACTTGGGCTGGCGATGTTTTCTTTAATACGGCCGCCAATTGGCCAAATGTTTCCGCAATCGAAGCTGCTGCACTGCATGAGGTTGGACATATTCTGGGGCTTGGACATAGCGATGATCCAGCTTCTCCAATGCACGTACATGGTGCAAGTGGTGTCTTGGAATTAACGTCGCAGGATATTCTTAATCTTCAATCGATTCACGGTGCTCGCAATCTGGACCCCAATGAAGGTGACAGTGGTAACGATACCATTTCCCGAGCATCTAAAATCAAAGGAGGGGAAGACGACGCAACGGTGGTCGAAGGCTTCAGCGGTAGTCAAGTCTGGATCCAGTTCGGTGATCTGCACAATGCGAACGATCGCGACGTCTACGAAATTAGGACTTCGGTTGACTATTCGGGACCGCTCTCGGTGGAACTAAGAACATCCGGTTTGAGTCTCGCCAAGGTCTCTGCTGAGATAACTGACCGGAATGGAAAAGTTCTTGCCCATGCCGATGTGGCAGGTGACTTCGGCGGCACATCCATTTTGACTCTCAACCAGACGATTCCCGACGGCAAATACTATTTGCAAGTGCATGCAGGAGCTGACCCATTTTGGGCAACTGGGGATTATAGCATCACAGTCGCAACCCCCTCCCGTCTACTTTCCGATGGAACGGCAATTGCGGAATGGTCGAGAAGAGCGCATCGTTGGTACTACGATAGCGATCGAAGCAAGGATGGTTTTTCGTACCAATTACTTCACGGTATCAGCCCGGAGACTAATGACAAGCATAGCGATGACACACTGTCTAAGAGCGTGAATATACCAGTTGCCTTGACGACTACAGCGCGAACAGTGAACCGCATCGTGGGAACCATTAGCGATTTGACTGACGTCGATTACTATAAGGTCATAGCTCCCAAAGTACTTAATGGCCACAACGAATTGGTCATCGATTTGGAGTCGCTTACTGCCGGAGGGCTTGTGCCTCAAATACATCTCTTCGATAAGCGAAGCGCATTGCTCAAACCTGAAGTGAGGGTACAGGGATATGGCCAAACCCAACTGGTTTTGGCCAATGTGCAATCGGAGCAGGAGTTTTTTATCGAATTGAAAGCTGACGCGGTTAGTGACGAGTTTAAGACGGGAAGTTTCTCGCTGACGGCAACGTTCTCTATGCCCTCGGAGAAACCAGAATTGCTTGCGGCAGGTAACGTCGTTCCTGGGGATGGTACCGTTGAACGAGAATGGTACATTGCGAGGCCACAGTTGTTTGGCTTTTCACTGGAGGGGGTTACATCGTTACCGTCAACCAACGGGCAGATTTGGGTTTCCGTTTTTGATGCTGAAAGGCGGCTTGTGGCAGGCCTTGTCGCACCGCTCAATTCGCTTCGTTCGGCCCCAGGCCTATTTTTGAACCCCGGATCCTATTTCTTTCAGATAGCTGCCGCAACTAATGACAATAGCGCTGGCGAAATCTCGTTTCGATTCATGGTAGATAGGCCTTCGAGGCCGATTGGGCCGGTGCTAGGGGGGGTTGAGGTACAACCTCTCTTCCTTTGCCCAGGTTCAACAGTTGACTTCTGTTATCCCAACACGCCGACTCCCACCACGATCACACAGCAAGTTGGCCCGAGGCCGACTCCTCAGTTGCCGGCCCCAAGTACCACGCCAGTCGCGGCGAGTCCAAACGCATGGTTTTGGACGAATAGTTTCTTGCCAACCAATCCTAGCAATGCATTGGATGCAACCGGAAACGGCACAGTCGATCCATTAGACGTACTCACAATTATCAACGCAATCAACTCAATCGGCGTTGGACCTGTCCCAATGCCGCCTCATTTCCTAGGTTATCTTGACACCAACGCAAATGGCCAAATCGATCCCCTCGACGTCTTGATGGTGATCAATTATTTGAACCGTAATTCGTAGACGGTAGTTGGATAAAATGACGAAGTGAGACGCGGCGATTGATCTGATTTGGCGGTACAATAACTCTACTCACAACGAATACCGCCCTCCGCCCGAAATTCTCCGATTCAAAAGGGGTATATAAGATGTCCCACAAATTGCTCAGACTTGGTTTGGCTATCTCCGGACTAATACTGGTGTCCACCCTGTCTTCCTGGCAGTGCGCTATCTCACAGCAAGAGGATGTCGAGGAGCGGCAAGCAGTTGCGATTACTCAGAGATTCTTGTCCATTGTCGAAAAGAATCCGCAACGGGGAACCGCCTTTGAAAAAGTGTTTACCCATCACCTACAACGCGGGACACTGGATTCCTTTGTCAGCGATCTTGAGAAACGCACGAAGGAAAACACAGCCGATAGTGTCGCTTGGATGCTCCTCGGGCTGATTGAGAGTCAACGACGCATGGATACGCAGGCCATACTTGCCTTTGCTGAAGCAGAAAGGCTTCGACCCAACGATGCATTTCCGGCCTACTATCGAGGCCAATGCTTGTTGCGAACCGGCGAACCGACTCATGCGATTGAAGCATTCGAAAAAGCCATCGAACGCAAACCGGCTCGTGTCGTTTTGCTAGAACTATTCGAGCTAGTTGGCCGAACTCACCAACGCCAGAATCGCAACGACCTCGCGATCGAAGTTTGGAAACGCCTCGAAGGTATGTTTCCGGACGATGTTCGTGTTCTGGAGCAGATCGCATCCGTACAAAAACAAGAGGGTGCCTTTCGTGAATCGCTTCCAAGGTACGAGCGTTTGATCATGTTGACCAAAGACGCCTATCAACGCACTCAATTCCGAATCGAAGTTGCACAGCTCCGACTCAAATTGGGAAGTAAGGAGCAAGGACTGGCGGACCTTGAGTCGATTCTCAGCGAACTCAAACCGGACGGTTGGCTTTATCGCGATGTTCAACGAAAGATCGAAGAGGTCTTCCTCGCCTCAAGCGACCAAGTAGGCTTGATCAAATACTACGAGAATCGGCTAACTAAATTCCCAGACGATCTCGAGTCGGTGATGCGTCTCTCTAAATTTCTGGCTTCTTCCGATCGAATGGCAGAGGCTAACAACTCAATGTCCCTAGCGATTGAGCGGGCGCCTTCTCGAATCGATCTGCGAAGTTTGTTGATCGGTCAATTGTTAGCAGATGGGCAAATTGCGCTTGCAGTCGAGCAATATAGCCACCTCTCGCAACTCGATCCGAAGAACACGGATATCCTTCGTGACTGGGGCAAGCTGGTACTGAGAGATCCATCACGTTCCATTGAAGCGGGCAAAAACGAAGCAGGCAAGATTTGGCGACGGATTCTTGAGTTTCGCTCCGAAGATGCACTTGCACACGTCCAAGTCG
Organism: Pirellula sp.; assembly: GCA_043744075.1. Classification (GTDB taxonomy): domain Bacteria; phylum Planctomycetota; class Planctomycetia; order Pirellulales; family Pirellulaceae; genus JBKCUI01. The sequence continues at coordinate 25,488 of JAYTVL010000664.1, forward strand.
CAGAACTGTTCCTTTCAGCAAAGATGCCAGAGGAAGCGAGGAAACTGTTTGAAAGAGCTATTGGACTCAGGCCTGAGGAAGTTCAATATCACGAATACTACGGCGAGTTTCTGTTCCAGCAGAATCTTCTTGATCAAGCGTTCGCAGCTTGGGATGCGATCGCGGAGGGACCGCGCCGCAATGCAGAAAGTGTTATGCGTCTTGCTGAAATTTATCATCATGCACAACAACGTGACCAGGCTGCAAATCTAGCGGCCGAAGCTTGCCGCCTCGAACCAAGCGATCCGATCGTATTCATGCGTGCTGCGAGGCTCCAATCCAAGGCTGACCGAATTGACGAAGCATTGGAGAGTCTTGCAGTCGCTGAACGACTCGCCGACAGTGACGACCAACGCGAAACCATTATACAAGAACGAATGGGCGCTTTGGAAAAGAGCAATCGCCTCAATTCAGAGGCGGATACTCTTCAAAAACATTTGAGACAAGAAAAGAATCCCACGGTCGCGCAAAGCCAATTGCTGGCTCGCTACTTGGTTCGGTTAAGACGCTGGAAGGAAGCCGACATGGCTGTGAACGAAGCGCTGCGCTTAGAAGCGAGCAATTTGACGATGCTTCGCGCATCATCCGAGGTTGCCCAAGGGCTTGGCAACGTCGAGCAATCCATCTTGTCCCTTCGCAAGCTCGCCGACTTCGATCGACGCAAACGTCAAGAGTACTTGCAGCAGATTGCGAGACTACAAATCCGACAGAAAAAGTGGGCGGCGGCTATCGAGACGGCCAATGAAGCAGTCCAAGCTGTTCCCTCCAAGATCGAAAGCTACGAATTCATGGCACAAATTTGCTTTCAAGCCAAGAAGCCTGAATTGGGAATCGAGACCTTGCGCAAAGCCCTCCGAATCGATCCCAATTCCAGTCACCTAACCATTGCTCTTGGTAGTGCACTTTCAGAGCGAAAAAACTACAACGAAGCGATTGAACTCTATTGGCAGTCCTTCGCCAAATCCAACACGCTCGATGATAAAGTCGACTTGACCCTCAAATTGGTCAAGTTGTACCAGAAACAGAATTCGCTGCCCCAGTTGATCGATCGATTGGAAACTGGACGAAAAGATGCTGCGCAGCGGCGCGACTTAACGATTTGTATCGCTCATGTGCATCAATCTGTTACAGACTTTGCAAATGCAAGACGCGTATTGGAAGAGTTATTAACGGATCGGACTCACGACGCTGCCGTTTTGGAACAACTCGCCAAACTCAGTCTATCGGCAAACGATATCGAACTGGCTATTGACTATCAACGCCAACTTGTTGCTGTCGTCCCTAGCCAGGAAAACGAATCCTATCTCGCAACTTTGCTGCAACAACACGGCAACTGGAACGAAGCGTACGCAATTGTTGTGAGACTCTTGCAAAGTGATCGGGATACTGTAGCCGTTGTCAAGAATATCGATGAGCTACTGCAGCAAGGTGAGTTTGATCTGGTGTTAGAGACATTGGAACCGATTTTGCGCAAAGAGTCCGACAATTGGGAGTTGCTGTATAGGCTCGGTCGGGCTCATGCTGGAATCGATCAATGGGAAAAGGCGCGAGCTGCGTTTGAACGTGTTTTAATGCTAGATGTCGGACACGACGAACTTGGCGTCCGTCGAACCAATCCATCAAAAAGCCGTAGAAGCGAAACAACGTCCGCATCCGCCAATATTGTCACTCCGTTGGAGACTTTGTTCTCGGACGCGGAGAGACTCAAGGCGATCGAAAGAGCCGAATTGATCGATATTGCCTTAGGTCGGCCGACCCCGTCCACTGGCATAGCGACAAGTAACTTGAAAGCGAAATGGTCTCCACGCGACTTCGGCGAAGTGCGATTGGCCAGTATCGCTTGGTTGGTTTGCGGCGATTCCAAAGAGTTGGACAGCAAGTCCTCTTGGATCGCGAACGCGCGTGAGCGAGCTGAAGCTAGCTTGACGCGTTCGAACCTAATTGACGCAATGGCAATCGCCAAGTTTCAGCAAAACACCGAATCTCAGTTACCGATTGCGACCGGTCTTGCAGCCAATGGCGAACGAGACTTGCAAAACTATTATTTGGAAACGATTTGGCGTAGACATGTTTCGGGATTCGCAAACGAAAACAAGAACCAGAAGCCATTGTCCGAAACACAACTTGAGTTAGCGTTGGAGGCATTCGAGTCGGCAACAGTCGAACCTAGGGCCATACCGGGCATTTCAACGAATATCAACCCAGGAATCAATTCAGGAATCAATTCAGCTTTGGCAACGATTGCGGCGATGCAATCGTATTCAGGCCGCTTGCAACAAGGGGGAACGATATTCATGTCGATCAATGGCCAAACCGTTACAATTACAAACGGGCAAACTACCATTAGTTCTCTGAATGGAAGTTTTGTAGCCTCGAACTTTTTACCAATCCTTGGATTGGGTGTACCGATCAACAATCTTTCGATGCAGCGAAGCGAAGGTTTCGTGCGGACGATTGTCAACGAGCTTCGATTCGCTGGGCAATCGGATCGAGCAGAAAGTTTCTTAACTCGTCAATGTGAATCAGCTAACACGGAATTCCATCTCGCTTCTTTATGCGAATACTTGCTTCGCATGAAGCGATTCAATGAAATCGAGCCACCGTTGCTTCGCTGGTTCGAGTTGCATCGTCGACAAATAGGAGAGAATAACGCTTTGCCGTTGGTCGCTGCAGGAACGGCACCTTCGAGTTCAGCGATAAAAACGCCGACTGAATTTGCAAGTCGACTATTAGAGGCAATGGGGGAACGAGCGACACTCGAGATCGCCGTGCGATTTTTAAATGCGGCTGCGGATACTTCAAATCAACAATACCGAAAGCGGGAGTTCGCCACATTGAACGCTTCGTCGCTCGCAGGCAATCAGGCGTTCAATCAGGTGTTCCATGGCCCAGCGGGTGGATATCCGTCTCCCGCATTCCAAGGTCAAATTGGTGGATATTCAGGCGGGTTTCCGGGCCAAATGCCTGTCTATTCGGGCCAATGGCCTGTCTATTCGAGCCAAATCACTCCGTCCCCACTCCAAGTGCGATATTCAATGAACCCAACGTCTGGATACACAATTGGCTCGACCGGAAAACCCTCTCCGGTTCAGGATTGGTGCAAGAACTTTGTCTCAGAGGATCTTCAAAAACTTCTAATTGCAGCCAAAGAGTTGTTCAAGCAATCGAATCGTTCGAATGATTGGCTCGAATACTTCCGCGATCGTGTCACTCAAGCCGATTTGTTGGTCAGACCCTTGGAACGACTTCGCTTGGGCCTGTACGTCGATGAAGGAACGCTGCCCGAAAAAAACAATGCCATTCTGATCGAGGCAATGGAAGAAATAGGGAGGCAACCAGACTGTGCTTTACAGGCTGCAGCCGCGTTGCTCCGACGAAAAAACTTCAGGGAGTCTCGCAAATTAGCGGAGACCGTGATCGCTTCGGATCCGCAGGACTCGCTTTTGCGAGAACTGGTAAACCTGCACGCATCGGCAGGGCTGAGCGATAGGTCGAGACTTCAGGACTCGGTAAAAGCACTCGCAAACCAAAGTATAGATGCTGCGACTCTTGGATCGATTTACGGTTCGCTTCAGAGTGCCAACGCAATGAACTTAGCCTCGATAATTTCATCGACAACAAATCGAGTCGCGACAAGTGGAAGCTCCTCGTCTACATCCACAACTCGCAATACGACAATACCGGCGATGCAAAGTAGGAGCGCAATGTTATCGAAACCATCCAAAACAGTAAGCAGTTCTCTCATTAAGGAATTGAAAGAATCGGTAAGAACTCTCCGTCCCGCAGAAGCCAACAAAATTGCACGCCAAATTGTGAGCAAGCCTCGAGTGCTTTTGACATCGCCTGCAACGGCGCGATTGAATCAGACCTTTACCATGAATAGTCGTCCCTATCCAGGAAGTGCATTCGGAGCGTCGAACGTAAATCAAAATGCAATTACCAACGCGGATGCCAACAGAACTCTTGCGTTTCAAGTATTGAAAGAAAATGGAGAATTGAAAAAGCTTATCGAAGAAATGGAGACGGCCAGATCGACGTCGCCTAACTCTTTCGTATTGTTGGAACTGTTAGCGGAGTACTACGAACAGGAAGGTGATTCGGAACGAGCAAATGCAACGCTTAAGGAAGCTTTGCGACTGCGTCCAAGTGCAAGCGCGCTACGAGTTCATCTGGCGATGCGATTTACGATGCGATTGGGCAAGGGCGAGAAAGAGAAAGAAGCCTGCGATCAGTACGTTGAACTCATTCGTCGAGACGCCAATGTCGGACTCGCGACGGTAAATCAAATACGGGACTTGTTTAAGTCCTGCGGCCGAACCGCTGAACTACTTCAAGCCATCCGGAAAGTCAATTTTCATTCGCTTTCAAATCGCGATGAGATTTTGTTGGAAGCTAGGCAATTGCTCAATAGCCCCGAGAGTTTTGAACTAGGTGCCCAGATCCTAGAAACGCTGGCAGACTTGGATTCTCCGACAAGGCAGCAGGCTCTGATGGTCGCGTACAGTACCAACAATGTCTATCCAAGACTAATGCGATTTACGCTGGAGGGGATCATTCCAAATGAACATGAATTGGCTGACGACCCGTGGTTTGGCCTTATCAATAGCAGCATCGGGCAAGATAGCGACTTTGTTTTCTTTGACAGAGTGCTCAGCAGCCACCGAAAAGAAGATATAGCTGAGCTTTTCGAACCGGCTATCCAAGCGGCCGTCGAACGCATACCAAATTGGTTCGCGGGTAAATTCCTCTTGGCCATAATCGCGGACAGACCCGAACGTTCGGAAGAAAGTTCCAAGAGGTTTGATGAGCTGGCTTCGAACAAACAGCTCATCGCTTCCTGCCCAGAAAGCATCATGTGGAGAATGGCAAAATTGTTCGCCAAACGGCCAGAAACTCGACCTATAGCGATGCGACTAATGGAACCCCTTATCGGCAACAATCGTTTCGCTTATTTAAGTCTCGAGAATAGACCTGCAACGATTCTGGCAAGACTATGGATCGAAGCTGGTGACCGCGCTAAGGCTATTGAGATGTTGACCCGGGAATACGAATCCGGTAGTGGAGCCGCCATACTTCAGACGCAATCGCAATTTCGTACGCAATCGCAATTGGCGGGCACTAATTCTAAACCTGCCCCAACATTGGCGGAACATATTCTAGCCTTAGGTTTGCCGGTGGAAGCTTATTGTCTCTTTGACTTAGCCAAGACCACGGAGCAAAGAAATGTGCCGTCGCCACCGACTGTTGCAAAAGGAATGACTCCCGAGGCTGGAAAACGAGTAGCGATCATTCGCCTCGAACAACTGCCAACAGATCAAGCTGTGTTCGAGCTTCTGCAAGACCGCTCGAACGAGACTCGAAAACTGCCCGCGTTGGAGTTGATGTTCCATGTACCGTTGGTGAGAGACACCGACGACCAATGGATTGAGAGCGAGTTGCAGAAAAAGCTAATTCAGCACGCGAAAAATGGCAAGTTAACTGACATCGAAGAAAGCCTACAAAAGCTAGCCGTGCTACATCCGTTTGACATTACCATACCCGCAACGCAAGCGAGATTACGGCTGGCGACTGGAGTCGGTGATTCGCAGTTGCCTCTTCGCGAAATGGAACGAATACTGTTACAACATGAGCCTAAGAATACGGGAGCGTCGCCGCAAGACTCATTCATATCGGCGCAGCCTTTTGACTTCGCGAAACCTGTCGTCTCATTGTGGTTGGTCGCGAGGGAGTGTTACTTAGCAGGGCAACATTTGGAGGTTGCAGACCGTTTGGCGGACCGAGCATTTCAAGTTGCAAAGATTGTTGATGCTGGAACTTACCTCGGTCCTCGAGTCGGAATAAACAACCCGATAAAAGAAAACGTTCCCGAAGCACAGCTTGCCAACATCATCCTGTTCGAGTGGGGACGCGTTCAGATCCAAACCGGTAGAGGTGCACAAGGGACTTTGCGGTGGACTGAATTGATTCGATCCATTGATTCGCTCAATCCGATTCAACCTGCCGTGACTCAATCCGCCCCAACGTATACAGGAAAAAGCTGGACGAAGAGTCAATTCGATTGGTTGATGCAGGTGGCAAATATTGCAGTCGACTTGGGCCAAGTTGACGTGTCCAAGCAGATCGCAAGGAGACTAGCGACAAAACAAATGCCAATAGACGCTCCCTATGTGATCGGGAGCCGAAGAGCCACCGAATCGGAATCAAAGTTGGCCGTGCAATCAATCCTTAGACTGACAAAGAAATGGGGAGAGGATGCCAATATCGCCGCCGAGCGCTATGAACTTTTGTTGTCGCTCCTCGTTTCACAAGAAGGTGAAGTATTTATTTTTGCTGACCAAGCAAGGTTGTTGGATGAACAGCCAAATAATATGTCTGCAAAGCTAGTGGAATATGCGTCCAATTCAAATCGGCTTAGGGAATTGAAGGAGTTTCTCGATATGAGGAATACCTCCGCTGAGTTGTTAAATTGGAGGATTTTGAGAACACAAATTGCTATCGCAGAGAAAGAATTTGAAACAGCCAAGATTTTATTGAATCGTCTATTTGAACAAAGTCGAAACAACAAAACCCTCACGCTAGCTTGCCACGTCGCGATCCCGGCGTTTCGGATGGAAGAACTGCGTGAATCGGCCTTACCAATCCTCAAGGAGTATTTGACTCGGGAGAAAGAAAGCGGCATCTACCCCGCCTCTGACTTTGACATGTTCCCGCTAGTGAGAGAGGTCAATGAATATCTGAGGTCTTCTCGTGACAAATCCGATCGAGACAAAGATTGAGGTCGATTTCTATCAGCTGCGATGCGGGTTCGGTTCTTGCGCCGAGTGCGACCACAAGTGAAGTGCACGTTTGTGACACCCAGGTGTCGCATTTCAAATCGCAAATCGCAAATTTCGCAATCTGCAATCTGCAATCTGCAATCTGCAATCTGCAATCTGCAATCTGCATTCTGAAATCTGAAATCTACCACTTTGTTTGGCGTTCTACGTTTCCGCTGGTCTTCCAAAATCTTCGATTCGATCTCTTTCATCCGTTCCGCATTCGAATCCAGGAACGCCTTGCGCCGTTTCTCTTGATCGAATCGTATTCTTGAATCATCATTTAGATGCCTCTGGCCTTGAATGTTCGAGTTTTGCAAGCTCTGCAGCCAACCGCCAAGCTGACGCGAAATCTGTTCGCTTTCGGCTTGATAGCGATCAATCTCGCGAGCCAACTGTGTAAAGTTAGGCATCCGTTTCATCACCGCAAGCATCGATCGCACTTCACTCAACCACCATTCGCGACAAGCCTTGAATGCAGCAATGCTGAATTCTTCGGCCTTTAGAGTTGAATACAATTCACTGATTGGCCCAATAGCAAGCTTTAGATTCACGTACTCGGTTGAGACCTGATAGTACTTCTCGGCGTGATCCAAATACGCCAAGCATACGTCGGCCATCGTTGGCCCTGATTTCTTGCTTTTCGGCTTGAACTTCTCAGCTTGCGGATTGAGTAGCCATTCCGCTTTTATTCGTGCGTATCGCTCCCTAGACTCGGCTGAATTGTACTCGCCCAGATAGATCATTTGGCCATTTAGCCTGACAAACGCTTGATTTGTGCCTTTGTAGCGACAATAACCCGGTTCTTTTTTCATTCCCGAACGCCTTTCCTGAAAAAGTGTAGTACTACACTTTTTTTGATTGGAATACTGCGCTCGGGAAACAGCTCCCGGTTGTCGTTTTCTCAACGAATCGCTTGGTGAAACCTCAGTACACCCAAGAGGATTCGAACCTCTAACCCTCGGTTCCGAAGGCAACGTTTTGGACCAACTAAAACGGCATCTTCCCGAAGGATTCGCTGCGACTTTTAGGTGAAAAGTCCGGCAAATCCTTCGTTCTTAATAGTATTGCGTTTTCTCACTTTTTTCAATCCTATCGGGACGTTTCCCGGGAACTATTCCCGGATTGGGAATCGGCCCCAGAAATCAAGACGTCATAGACCCCGTCGATCGTATTTATGTGGATTCGACCGGTTCATGAGAGAATCGACCATCCAGCCTCTCAATTACGGACCGATATCAATGTCCCACGGCCAGCAAGTCTGACTTCGAGAATAGGCCATGGGTTTTTCAAGGAAATATCAGAATTGCGCGATCCAAGGTGACATCAAAGTATCAAGACTTGCCGCCGATGCAAATTCGGTCGCATTCCACAGTTCCCGCGTCGTAGGATTTGGAGTCAGAGGACTTCAGACTTGATTTTGGCCAATGCTTTGTCGATATTGATTTCGGGGGCTTGCCTGACTCCCGGTTCAATGACGCTTCGGCGGCCACCGGGTATTTGGGGCAAGCCCTTTTTTATTTCAATCGCATGTAAATTGTATGCCTTCTTGCAGGTTTGCTTCGAATCTTCGACCGCCATTCGAATTACCCATGTATCGTCATGCACGGATTATGAAACATTTCATGCGCGGGATAAAACGAGCCAAAACACAGCCACCATTCGACGAGTTTGCCGTCCTTCCATCACCACCCCAATAAACAGTCAAACCCAATTCATTGCCAAAAATCCAAAAACGACTGTATCCCGCGTCCTGGTAAAAACATCGGCATTACGAGCGGAGGGAGATTTGTTAATTGGTATGACGTCGTTTTGTAGTTCTGGATAGAGATTGCCGATTTGCGGACAACCAAGAGGGAGAATTCCGTTTCATACCATGGTTCGTCGTTTTCTTTCGCGAATTTATTTTCAGTTTCAACAAATGAAAATAAAAAACGATTCGCGAATTGACTAGAATCACTCCAATAAACAACACGCCCAGCGTAGCCTTCAATTCCTACATTCTCCCAGAGGTTTTTTCATCATGGCAAGCGACCCTGCTCCGAAATGGACACCACAGCCACACCTTGAAGCCTTTCTTTCCGAAGGAAACCCCTACCCAGGCACCGACGAAATCGCCGCCAAGGAAGGGAAAGACTGGTGGAAGTTCGACGAGCATGGAAAGCCAATCGAAGACGAAGACGACCCAGAAGACAACTAAAGCGGGAGGGATTGAAGCCTGATTCCGAAGTCAATCCTTACGCTGAACACTATGCCGAATTCAAGAAAACCATGAAGGTTCAAGAGCCTCCACCGCCGACGGCGAAGGAAGCTAAAGCGATGGCCGAAAAAACGTTTGGCAAGAAGAAATCAAAACCAGAATAGAATCTTGAAATGCAAGTTAGTTGCCCGAACTGTCCGTGGAAAGGAAAAGCAGTAGAACGACCTGCTGATCGCTTAGTCATGTGTCCGAAGTGCAAGAACAAGATGATGGTTCGCGGCACAGGAATGATTGTTGCTTATGAGAAGCCACCACAGATTATAAAGATCCCTCCCGCAAATGCGGAAAACCCATCCAGAATAGATTCCGATCCCGAAATAGAAATCGAAATTGAGCCCGAAACAACCAAGCAGGAATCGATTGAACATGATCCAGGTTTGATTTACCAAGGTGAGCGAATCCGGATGTACAGCGATGGACGAGTGAAGTGTCCATCTTGGCGTAATCGACAAGATGCCGAGCTGCTTCATCGGGAGGTCAAACTTGCGATCGAAGAAGTGAAGCTTGCGATGCGTATTTTAAAAGAAGAGCAACGAAAAACCAACGCAAAGCACACAATTCGTAATCGCGTAGTTGGTCCCTCACTTTATCGGTACTCGAACAAAAAGAATACTGCGTCGTTCTTGTACCTGGCTCAGTTGATTGCAAAGGCGTTTGTGTCGGTTGACACTGCCACCAGCAGTCATGAACTTGAAACGAGACGGTCAGTTATATCCATGGTTCAATTCAATTTAGAAGCGATAGAGTTGGAAGTTAGAAAGTATCTGCAACTGAGCAAATAAGCGTCGAAAAGACGATCGCCAAAACCAAGAAGCAGCCAGGATAGAATTGCTGAGACGAACATGCCAGATCAAACACCAATTGCAATAGTCGTTCAATGCCACAGGTGTCTAAAACATCTAAAGTACGCAGGTAAGAAGCCAGTTATTACCTGCCCTGGTTGTGGCGAAAGCGTACCGGTTGTGCGAAACATCCAGGAGGGAGAGTCGATTGTATTGCCGCCACCGATTCAAGCGGTGTGTTTTGATCAGGCATCGCGTGAATCTATTGCCTTGACGCTTCCAGAGAAGTTTCGAAAGAGCGAAAAAGAAGATCCTTCTATTCAGTCATCAAACACCACTCGCGAAGGGGGCGAAACGATAAATGACTGGTTAAAAAAATACAATCCGAAGACAGCAGAAGCGGTAAGAAAAGTAAAGGAAATGCCAAGATTCCCAGTTGTTTTAACTGGGATTTGGATAGTCTGGCTGCTGTGCTCGTTGTTGGTTTTTTTATACATAATAAATGTTGGGAAGCGATTTGGGGATAGTGCGGTGCTGATTGGTGGTGACGTAATCTCAAACGCTAAATGGACTTCAATGTGCGTTGAGTTTATTGTCTATTTTGGAATGACGACTGGGTTCATAGCGATCGTCCTGTCGACCATCGCATATTTTTGGGTTGGAGCACTGGAAGCGAAACATAGCTAAGCTTCAACTCTAACGATCCGCCATCCGACCGGCGTTGGCGTCCATCCTGGTTAAGTTGCTCATCGTTTTTCGTTGAATACTGCTTAGGCAAGCTCTGGAATTCCTGTGGCGATTACCCGCCTGGCGAAGTCGACCGATTTGCCAGATACGCCAAAGGCACGTCCGGCTGCATCGCGGGCTTGCCCTTTAATCTGTTCAGGTAAATTTTCCTTAACAGAAGCAACAGGTTTTCGGGTTTGTCTTTCTTTGGCTTGCCTCTCGTAGATCTCGCTCGCCCTGGCTGCACACATCGCGGCTTGACTTGGGATCAAATGTCGACGATTCCCCGAGAACGACGAGCTGAAACAGACGGTCGACGCCGCTGAAAACGCCATCTCAAACCTTCGAGGGCTGACGTCGTTTTCGTCGACTGTAATTCGGCGATGGCAGGAATAGCTCAACTCCAACCATCCCGGCATCAAAATGCCGCATCGGTACTTCAAGTTGATTGGCAGCAATAATCATGGCTCCGTCGCGACACCGCGAAAAGCAGTCTATGTGACGAGTATGATCCCAAGTCTTTGAAAGATGGTCGGACTCCATGATGGAGGTCAACAGATCGAACGCGCGACCGATTGATGCTTCGTGCGGTCGTGCTATGTGCCCTAATCCAGAAGACTTGTCCAACTCGTACCACTCGTCGTCATCATCACCAATTAGAAACGGGATCGGATCCCATAGGCCACTCCCTATTACGGGCCGTACCAGCCTTTCGATTATGATGATCGGCAATTTGTGACGCTCCGCAAATTCGCGAATCTTCGCCTCTCCGTCTCGGATAAGCCGACTGTATTTAGAATTCAACTTTCTAAACATGATTTTCTCTTTACTTGATTTGTCCGATAGCGTGCTAATTAGCGGCAATTTGCCACCCGGGAGAGAAGTTCTTCCTGCAAACCCGTGCAAACGTCGCATTGGATAAATTCGAAGTTCTCTCGTCCGTCGAATGTCGGAACTGGGCATTTCGTAATTGCCTGGACTGGTGAAACTGATGATGGGTCGAATCGAGTTTTCTTCGGAATGAAAGTACTTTAGCTAGTCACGGTTCCACGTCAGCCAATTGAATAGGCTTGATGAAAGAACAGTTAGAACACTCATGATTGACCCATCCGTTGACGTCCGGTCCGACGATTATGGCACCGCCGCAGTTGGGGCATCTTGGTGAGGATGGTTGAGATGGAGGGGATGTTTCAAGGTTTACTCGATGCGTAAGGCATTTAGAATTCGGCGTATTTAAAGATGGGATCGAATTCGACATCGCGTTAAGTTGGGTTAGATCATGGCAACCATCCCCACCATCCCCACCACCGAATTCAATAACAGTCCATCGTTTCACGCCACCATGCGCCGTAATGCCTTCGATCTTTTTACCCCTGAATGAACGGCCCTTGAAGGATCTAAGAGTAGCGGCAAATCGCTGACTAAACTTGCTGCCACATATCTCGGAAACAGCCTCGACGAGGGTAGGAAAAAGAGGCTGCTCGTCTACGCGATGAGTTGTTAGCCTCTCGATCTCCTTGACTGTAAGACCCTTTCTGTCTGGATCGGCTTCTTGCAATCCAACGATTAGCAATCCGAGAATATTTTTACTCACATCGTTCTCAGTCGCCGCTTTTCGAGTCAACATTGGATCGGTGGCACCGCACCAAACTAGTGCTCCACGAATAATTCTTGCCCACGCCTCAAAGCTGCCCCATATGCCACCTGTTTGCATGGGACAGCCAGCGACGAAATACGCCCTAAGGATTGTTAATGCTGCCACAGCAAGATGTGGACGATTTTCTCGCACCCAGGCTAGTAAGTCTGGATTAACAAATCCAGTTCGATCTTCAGGCGACTCTAACGAAGTTTGCAAGCGTATCGGGAGCACGCGCCTCGCAATATCTGAGCCATATGCAATGTTGTTGCCAGTCGCGCACCAAATTACTCTCATCGGTAACCTACCAGTGGTGGTTGACGTGTTTAGGATCCGATCCGTCCAATACTCTGAGGTAAGAGCGGCATCCAACGAGGCACCGCAAAGTATCACATTCAAATTATCGAACAACACGCTTTGCACCGCTTCTAATGCAATAGCAGTGATTGACTTTCGCATTTCGTCGTCTTGTGAGGTGAAGGGTCTTCTTGCTGCAGGCATCCCATAACCAATAATCGATGCAGCGTCTACTAATAGACTTTTACCGGCTCCTCGAGTGTTAGCATCGATAGAGAACAGGGGTGTGCAGCCACTCACGCAGGCTCGCCCGACCATCGACAATACCATTGATACCCATGCGGAAATGTCCGCGCTTTCTAACATTGGAAAATCACGAACGACGTCCGAAAGCATTTTGAATGCTTGAAGAGCTTCCTCCTTCGTAGGACTATCAGGAATAGCTGGAAACTGAATTGTAGACCGATATATCAACCCAGTTTCTTCATCGTATCCAACCGATTGAAGAATGGATCCATCAGATCGTATCGTGGGTGAGTGGATAACTCCTGCTAAGGGCTTTACTTGCCCATTGAAATTCCCTCTTTCGTAAATCGCGTCAACTAACCACTTTCCGGGACGAACGTCCTTTGCTTCATAACCTTCTTTTGTTTGAACTTCGGCCCACAAAACAACGGCTTCCGTAATGGGTGCAACCGGCTAGGCTTTTTTTGAGCGTGGAATGCTATCGCAAAGGGATGTAGCAGCATTTCAACGAACCACAAAACTTGGTAGTCGATGAT